>JBGSMH010000700.1:0-6489 GCA_041740275.1 Phycisphaerae bacterium | reverse complement strand
GAAGCGGGCGTGACCATCGCGTATCACACCTGGGTCGAATCGGTGAAGCGTGATGAATCGGGAAACTGGCATGTGGCCGCGATTTCAAAGAATGAACGACTCGACATCACCTGCCGGGAAATCATCGACTGCACCGGCGGTGTGGAAGTCGCCGGTCTGGCAGGTTGCCCGCGCCTCTACGGCGAGAACAACGACGATGCCCCCGAGCATCGTCAGCCCGGCACGCTGATTTTCCATATTGGCAATTGTGATCTGACCGCACTCGATAAGGACGCGGTGCAAGATTTGTGGGAAGCCGAAATCGCCGCCGGGCGGTTGAAGCGAAGCGACTGGGCGTACGGCGATCGCAACCCGTTCATCGGCTTCATCCGCAATGGCGGCCGTAACGCGATGCATGTCCCCGGTGCGGATGACACGACCGGATCGCGCCAGACCCAGGCCAACATCGACGGCAGGCGGTCACTGCTTCGCGTCCTGCGATTTATCCGTACTCTTCCCGGCTGTGCCAAGGCCACGCTCAACTACATCAAACAGGACACCGCGATTCGCGAAACCTACCGCATCGTCGGCGAATACACGGTCACCGCAGAGGACTATCTGACCGGGCGAAATTTTGTAGATGCGATCGGTTACACCTACTGGTTTGTCGATATTCACACCGAGCACGGCACGGTGATTGAGTTTCTCAAGCCGGGTATTTTTCCGACCGTCCCGTTTTCGGCGATGGTTCCCAAAGGTGCCCGTAATCTGCTGATTGCTGGCCGATCGATCAGCAGCGACCGCAAGGCCAACAGTGCGCTTCGCATTCAGGCAACGTGCATGGTGATGGGTCAGGCCGCAGGCGCGGCGGCGGCACTGGGGATCAAACTCGGGTGTGCATCCAGAGATGTCCCGATCGACCAACTCCGGGCACTGCTGGAAGCGAATGATGCGATCCTGCCACCGGCGCCGTAGCACTGATCTTAGGACTTCATCAGCGTCGCGATCAGACCCTTTTGATAATGCAGCCGATTCTCGGCCTGCGGGAAGACCAGCGATCGGGGGCCTTCGATCACCGCATCGCTGATTTCCAGCCCGCGATACGCGGGCAAACAGTGCAGCACGACACACTGCGGTGGTGCGGCGGCGAGCAGTTCGTCGTTGATCTGGAAACCGGCAAACTCCGCGATCCGCTTCTGCTTCTCGGCTTCCTGACCCATGCTCGTCCATGTGTCGGTGTAGACCGCATCGGCCTCATGAACGGCTTCGATCGGGTCTCGCGACAATTCCAGATCCATGCCCGGCACCTGCGCCATGATTCGATCCAGATCATCCGATGGAAGCTCATACCCGCCGGGGGTGCAGCAGACGAAGCGCAGGCCCAGCTTGCCGCACGCCACCGCCAGCGATCGGGCCACATTATTGCCATCGCCGACATAGGTGAGCGTCAGGCCTTTGAGCTTCTTGAAATGCTCCTGAAGCGTGAGCATGTCCGCCATCGCCTGACAGGGGTGTGAATAGTCGCTTAGCGCGTTGATCACCGGCACGGCAGCGTGTTCACGCAGGTCGATCAGTTTCTGGTGTTCAAAGACGCGTGCGATGATCAGATCGCACATGCTCGATAGCACGCGCGCGACATCCTTCGCTGGTTCGCGCGTGCCCAGGCCGATCTCGTCGCCGGTGAGTGCGATCGCGTTGCCGCCGCACTGGTGCATCGCTTGAGTGAACGAGACGCGGGTGCGGAGCGAGGGCTTTTCAAAGATCATCGCGGCGGTCTTACCGGCGAAGATCGCGTCGTTCCGGCCGGTCGATTTCAGTTGCGCCTTGAGCGATGCTGCGGTTTCGAGCGTCTCCTGCAAAAACTCAACCGAATGCTCGGCGATGGAAATAAAGTGATTCATCGGGTGTCCTGTCTTTCTGACACGGCGTTTGAGAGGCGTCATCGGTGGCGAATCAGAGCACGATTTCCGTGCCGATGCCGGCTTCGGTGTAGATTTCCAACAGCAGCGAGTGCGGCATGCGGCCATCGATGATATGGGCCTTGCTCACGCCGCCTTTGAGTGCGGTGACGCAGGCTTCGACCTTGGGCAACATGCCCGTGCCGATCGCACCGGACTGGATCATCTGGTCGATCTGCGCGACCGTCAGATGGCTGATCCGCGATTCGGGGTTTTTGACATCAGAGCGGATGCCGTCGGTGTCGGAGACGACCACCAGTTTGTCCGCTTTCATCGCGGCAGCGACAGCACCGGCGGCGGTGTCGGCGTTGACATTCAGCTTGCCACCGGCGTTGTCCCGGGCGATCGTCGCGATGCAGGGGATCGCATCGGCTTTGACCAGCAATTCCAGCAGGCGGGCGTTCACCCAACTGACTTCGCCGACGTATCCCAGATCGATCCTCCGACCGTCCGGAGAGCTGATATAAGTTCGGTCGGCAAACATCACCACCGACGACAGCGAGTGCAAACCCATCGCCTCGCACCCTTGCGAGTTGATGAAGTTGACGATCGTTCGGTTGATCTGATTGCACAACACCTGCTCGGCGATCGCCAGCGTGCGTTCGTCGGTGTAGCGGCGGCCCATCACCATTTGTGGGGTCAGCCCGGCTTTTTCCATCGCTTCGTTGATCGCCTTGCCCCCGCCATGCACCAGCACGGGCTGCATGCCGACGTAATTCATGAAGACGATATCGGTCAGAATGTTGGTCAACACCGCTTCGTTGTCCATGATCGATCCGCCGATCTTGACGACGACGGTTTTGTCGTGAAAGCGTTGGATATACCCCAGCGCTTCGACGAGTGCGGTGGCTTTATTGATGGCTTGCTGCATAGGCGATGCGACTCTCTGAAAAGACCAAACCGCGAAAGATACGGAAATGATTGCCCGCGCGTCAATTGATCGGGGTCAAGAATCGTCTTTTTGTCGGCGTTCGCGGCTCGTGGTTCGTGGTTCGTGGTTCGTGTTTCGTGAAGATGGCATTGAGGCCGGGCAACAACCGCAAATATGTGAACCGCAGATTTCTGGCCAGAACGCTCGATCTCCAGTTTCGCCAGCCACGAACCACGAGCCACGAACCACGAACCACGAATCACGTCTTTTCAAACGGTCTTTGCCGCATCAACCCGATTCGGGAACGCGATCAACAGCACCAGCATCGCAACCACCGCGACGGCGGCTTGGACCGCCCAGAGGGGGCCGTAGTTGGCGCCGGCGTTGCTGACGCGTTCGAGCACTTCCTGGTTATAGAAACCCGCCAGGATCGGTCCGAGGCCAAGGATCACGATCCCAAAGACGGTCTGTGCCGAGTGTCGGAAGTCATCCCCCGCCAGCTTTTCCACCAGCAGGAACGATCCGGCGAAGAAACACCCGTAGCACAGCCCGTGCAGGAACTGCGACGCGATTACCAACGCATCGGGCGCACCGAGCGCGAAGATGCCAAACCGCACGGCATACGCAGCGGTGCCCATCACCAATACCCACTTGTATCCAAGTCGCTTGATGAAGATGCCCAGGATCAGCAGGAAGAAGATTTCGCTGAACTGTCCGATCCCCAGCACCCAGCCGAGGCTGGACTTGGGAACGCCGATCGCGTTCTCGAAGAACGGGCCGGCGCGGAAGAAGTAGCACTGGTGGATCATCGCGATCGGGAGCGCGACGAGGGTGACGACCAGAAACGCACGTTTGCGGAAAAGCCCGAACGCCTCAACGAACGCGAACGGATGGGCGACATTCTTCTTCGGCGGCGTCTTCGGAAGCGCGGCCAGCGCGTAGATCGCATAGGCGAAGGAGATCAACCCGGACACGAACAGGGCGTGAGCGACGCGTTGGGTGTTGACTATGGCATCGGCTCGGACCGCTGCTGCTTCGAACATCGATTTATCGTTTGGCATTCCGGCCAGTCCAAAGTAGTACGCCTGTGCAAAGAACTCCTGATTCCCGCTATAGCTCAACCAAACCGTCGTAAACGCCACCGACGCCACGATCCAGCCGATCGTGCCCCAGAGTCGGATCGGCGGGAACTGTTTCTCGGCATCGGGCAGGTTCTGAAACGCGATCGAGTTGGTCAGCGATAGCGTGGGCATGTAGACGATCGAGTACAGGATCGACAGGCCAAGGAACGTATAGTAGTTCGTGGTGTACGCCAGGCCGATGTTGATCGCGCCGCCAATGAGCAGCAGGATCGCAAGTGCGCGTTCGGCGTTGAGATATCGGTCGGCGATCTGCCCGCCGATGAATGGGGCGCACAGTGCGCCACTCGCACCGGCGAGCCCGAGGATCCAGCCGATCTGTGCGCCGGTGAAACCGAGCCCACCGTCGGGGGTGGCCGCGCCCAGGTAGTTGGCGATATACGGCAGCCAGATGCCCCAGACCGCGTATTGCAGAAACATCATGATCGACAGCCGCGGCCCGATCGCGATGTGATGCGGCACCGCACTGTGCGGCGTCTGCGAACTCGAATACGCCAAAACCGGCCTCGCGCCGGTACCCGTCGAGAGATTGGAGTCGGTCATGGCCAATAGTGTAGCGAAACGTATCGGCGGGATGAAGGACCGCCGACATGTCATGCGACGAAGCGGGATGGAGGAAATACGGAATTCGAAATAGCGACTGGGGACTGGTCTGATATGATCGCTCGCATGAGCAAGACCGAAATCATCGCGGAGTTGTCCAAGCTGACTGCCCCCGACCTCGCCGAGGTCCAGGCCAAGCTCGATGAGCTATCCGCCGATGCCTGGCTGGATCGTGGTGAACTCTCGGACGCCGACCGGCAGACGCTCGACGCCTCGCTGTCAGCGTACGCATCCTCGCCCGAAGCGGGTAGCCCGTGGTCTGAGGTCAAGACCCGTGTTCAGGCGAAGCTGCGGCCATGATGTATTCGCCGTACCGAGTGATCGTCCGTATCGAGGCCGAGACCGACATCACCGATGCCGTCGTCTGGTACCAAACCCAGCAGCCCGGCCTGGGCGATGAATTCCTTGCAGCGGTTGAACGCGCCATCACCGCCGCCGCTGAGAACCCGTTCCAATTTCCGTCGCTGCGTCGCAACCCGGAGGTCCGACGCGCCCTGACCGGGCGTTTCCCGTACCGCGTGTTCTTCATCCGTCGGGCCGACAGCATCGTCGTTTTCCGCGTGCTGCACAGCGCCCGACATGATCGCGAATGGAAACGCAGACATGTGGGGTACTGATTCATCGCACCGTTTGCCGTTCACCCATCGGTAAAATCGGTGCGATAAATGGGCAGCCTACCCTGCCTCCAATCGCAAATCGGCAATCCGCAATCGTATATCTGATCACGCCGCCAATCTCATCTTCACCGGGCTGATGCTCGATGCGTAGTTGAGTGTCGCAGGCACGGGCATCGAACCGGGGCCGGATGTCTTGTTGGGATTGAACCAGAACGCGGTGATCCACACCTTGGTGCCCGGCGGAAGTTCATCGGAAAACAGGATGTCGAACTCTGTCTTGCCGGTGTTGAACTCGAAGTGCCACTGCGACGGGTCCATCGGCGGCTGGGTCTCGGAGACCTTGGAGAAGATCGCAGCACCGATGACGCCCGCAGGTCGGCCGCGACGACCGACTGTTTCCTTGTGCAGCCGCACGGTGACGGTCGTCCCGTTCACATTGACGACGTCGACCTCCGGCGCGCACTGCGGAGCCTGCACTGGCTGGGCCTTCTTACGCACGGTGAGGCCTAACTGGGTTTTCTGTTCGGCAGAAACATTGAGCGTTCCATCAATCAGATTTGCCAGCGCCTGTGCCTGGATTTTCAGCAATTTTTTGGCGTTATTTTTCGCCACGACCGCCACCCTATTGCGGATGTTCGGATCGCATGCCGTCAGTGCCGACGCATATGCGGAATGGAATTCGGCATAGGAAGACGCGGCGAGCGCTGTCAGATTGTAGTCGGCCGGTGAGGCTGAGATGCGTGTGCTGAAGTTGTGCGACCATGCCAATAGTCCCGGGTCGGTGCGGGGGAATGTTGCTCCCACGGAGCACCTCCTCTTTGTTTCGCAACGCTCGCACAAGCCGTCACGATATCGCCCTTCAACGGCCCACCACCCCGCCGGCGGCAAGCCCACGTCAACGGGCATGTTTATCAGATCGGTAAACGTCGATCTGACTTAATCAAAAGAGTAGAAAATCCTCTGAATTTTCCGGCGGAATTCTCGCGTCCGAGTAAAAGCAATCTTTCCCGCCTGAAACAGCGCTCCGCCGCGATTCGGTTCGACTCCACCCCGCTCCGACAGCCTTGCATCAACTCGATGCGATGCTGCATCAAGCTGATGCAGTATTGCATTGACCTGATGCAGCTCTGCATGAACCCGGTGTAATTTTGCATCGGCCCGATGCAGTTTTGCATTGGCCTCATGCAGTTCTGCATCGACCCGAGGTAATGCTCCCCCGACCCGATGCGATTCTGCATCGACCTGATGTGGCTTTGCATCGGCGCGATGCAATCCTCCCGCAACTCAATGTAATTCTGCCCCGACCTCTCGCAATTCCGCAC
>JBGSMH010000699.1:0-8365 GCA_041740275.1 Phycisphaerae bacterium | reverse complement strand
ATGCGGGGCCGCAGCAGACGTGCCAGAATCGGCGGCAACATACGTAACCAGATATTCCGCCAGGTCGTCGGCCGGTTCGATCGCACCCATTAGCGATGCGGTCATGTGCAGGAACTGGTCGCACACGCTGGAGAGTTTGCGGTAGGTCTTGTCGATTTCGTACGCATCCACCGCGCCAAAAACCGCGATCGAGATCGTCGGGTTCGCGCCTTCGCACAGGCCTTTGATCGTGCGATAGCTGGCGACGATGGTGTCATGATCGACGCCGCTGATCAGCGTCCAGTGGGCGATGCGTTTGAGCAATTCGCGCGATTCGTTCTGGCGCGGATCGGGCAACGCGATCAGCCATTCATCGACGTCCTGATCGAGTTCGACAATGGTTTCCAGCAGTTGTTTGGCGTCCATCGACGCGGGAGCGATGTCTTCATCTAGCGGCTGGGCCTGGCGCTGGTGTTCGATGCAGGTGACGCGGACATTGGCGGCATCGGCGTAGATCAGGCCGACGCGCTTGCCCTCCATCGCCAACATCCCCGCCAGATCGCGAATCCGGTCGGCCATCAACTCGCCGAGGTGATGCGCCACCACCGCCCGGACGGGCTTAAAGGTGTTCGATGCGACAGGGGTTTCGTCCAGTGACTGTTCGGCGTCGCTGGTTTCAGCAAAAACTTCGGCAAACTCTTCGGGGGTCAGATCAACCGACACATCCCCCTTAAACGCGCCCGGCGGACGCCGCTGGGGTCGCGGAGCGTTGCCCGTTGTCCTGGCTCGCACATCACTCAGGAACAAGTGCGATATTTCCGACAGGCGACGTTGTGAAGACTGTTGATCCATTCTCGCTCGCTCGCCATTAAAGCCGTGGTTCGTGTTTCCTGTCGTTCGAGACACTCTACACTTCACATTTCCATTCACGCCACTTCCACCACGTTGTTCAGTTCGCCGTACTCGTTGGTTTCGACGTAATTGTTGTGCGGGTCGGTCATCCACTTGCCATCGACCACAAACCGATAGCGATACCGGCCTGGTTCCAAAGGCAGTGTCGCGACCCAGCGGTCGGTCGATCCGTTGGGCAGTAGCGGCGTGCTCATCGGCGTCCAGCTATTGAAATCCCCCGCGATCAACACCCGGCGGGCCTTTTCAAAGCGGGCGGCAAAAACCACGTCGTTGCCGATCTGCTTGACCCCGTAAAACTCCTGAATCTTCTGTTCAATCGACTTACGCGGCTCGGGCACAGGAGAAGCCAGCGTCGCGGTCGCGACTGTCCCGTTTGTGGAAGTAGCCGACGTCGTCTGGATGGTGTTTTTGCCGAATTGGAAGTTGGTCAGTTGTGCCAGTTGCTTGGCGCGTTGCACCAGTTCCATGGGCCGGGAGAGTTTTTCGGTCGTGGGGGCTTCGATTTCGGTCGGACGATGCCCCATCAACTCGCGGGCGAGATTGACGAAATCCTTGTACCCACGCGAACCCGGATCATATTCCGTGATCGGCTGCCCGAAACTCGCGGCCTCTTTGAGCTTGGTATTGAAGTTGACGGTCGATTCCATCAGGTAGGATTTGTACTTGGATCGCAGTTCGCCCAGCACTTCGCGGGCCAGTTTCGTGCGGGTGTCGTAGAGGGTCGGGAGGACGCGGATGAGGATGTCCTTTCCGCAACGCTCGCGCATTTCTTCGAGCGTCTCCATCATTTTGGTCAGCCCGTGGAGGCTGAAGAAGCCGGTTTCGACCGGGACCAGCACTTCATCGCACGCCTTGAGCGCGTTGAACGCCAGCAATCCCACCGATGGCGGGCAGTCGATGATGCACCATTGATAATTTGGCTTGACGATTTCCAATGCCCGACCCAGTCGATCGTCACGACCGACGCGGCCGGAAAAGACCTGTTCAAACGCCGCCAGGCGAATATTGGCGGGGCACAGATCAAAATCTGTGGCAATTTGCCACACGACGTCGCTGATTTTGGCCGGCGTGCCGTCCTGGGGCTCGATCAGGCAGTCATAGATGGTGCGCTCGATCTGGTCGTCTGGCACCGCCAGTCCGACCGCGCAGTGACCCTGTGGGTCCATATCGGCCAGCAACGTCTTTTGTCCCAGACGTGCCAGACAAGCCGCCAGATTGATTGAGGTGGTGGTTTTTCCACAGCCACCCTTCTGATTCACGATTGCAATGGTTCGCATGGGCAAACCTTCCTTGGAAACGAAGCGTCACCGATCCGTGGCGACGCGGGAACTGTTCGAACGATCCACCGATGTGACAGTAATCGTCATAACGGGACTGAGAACTTGATTGTTATCAGAACTGAATCTTTCTCAGGCAGATCAAATGTGGGGTGTAGAGCAGGGGGCATCCTCAACCAGCAGGGTCTGCCAATACTCCTTTTACCGCCCTCGACACCGGCATCGGCGTCGCGGCCGGGGGATACCATATCGCAACCACCGGCAAAGTCGGTCTCGGAGATGCGTTGGCCCTTCTGCCCGCCGTCGGTTTCCTCGGCGGCAAGGTCGGTGCCAAGCTCGGCATCCTCTCCGAGCAGTGTTTCATCGCCGGGACCGATGTTCTCGTCGCCGACGCCCAGGCCGAAGGCGCAAACCTCTTCGGCGAAAAGAACATCGAAGACATCCGCGTCGGCGATCATGTCTGGTCCAAAGACGAAAACGACCCCGCCGCGCCGCTGGAACTCAAACGCGTCACCAGTGTCTTCCAGCACGTCGCCCACGACCTGCAGGCCGTCTCGCTGCGGGATGCCGCGGGGAACGTCGAGCGGATCATCAGCACCGACGAACACCCGTATTTTGTCGAAACCAAGGGCTGGGTCGGCGCCGCCGACCTCCTCGTCGGCGACTTGGTGATGAAATCCGACGGCAGCACCTTCACCGTCTTCAGCAATGTTGACGATAAGCGCCCCGAAGGTGTCCTTGTGTATAATTTTGCGGTTGAAGGGAATCACACATACTTTGTGGAGGATGGCGTTGGTGAGAATGACTGGGCATGGGTGCACAATGATTGCTCAAAGGCACTGGGCAGAGCGATTAGTGGAACTGAGGCTGGTGCCGAGGGGATGCGTCGACTTGGATATGCGGCCCACCATATCATTCCGATTTCGGCAACGGCCACGCGTGCTCATGTGGTCAGTGTCTTCCGCAGATTCGGTCGGAACTTTGACATTGACTCTGCAATCAATGGAGTGTGGTTGAAGAACGGTCGTGGCGAATTCCATCGGTTGTTGCACGGAGGACGAGAAGCGCACAATCGCTATGTCCGGTCCATCGATCGAGAGATACAACGCTTGAACGACCCGGACGCAATCATTAAGAAGCTTAAGGATCTGGGCGAGGCTCTGATGGCTAGAAGCTAGAGGTGTAGAATGACGGAGATTTATGATTTTGACTTTGGGGCGGGTACGAGCTACCGCGACATGACTCTCGTCAACGACGATGATTGGCGGCCAAGCCGGTGGGAGGCACTATGGTCGCTGACCCCTATTCGCAGTGACTGGGTACCGCCGCGAGTCCGTTTTCTCGATCCGGGCGAGTCCGGATTTAGCGACGATTCGAAGCTGAGCCCTTCTAGCACTGAGACGGATATGCCCTGGATCGGAACGGTGCTGCTACTAATAGTCAGCAAGCGGTTTGTTGATGTACTCGGCAGCCGCTTTAGGCCGTACGGAGAGTTTTTGCCGTGCGAATGCGAGCAGGGCACATTCTACGTTTTCCACTGCACTAACGAACTCGACGCTATCGATTTTGGCAAGAGCGATCTAGACAGAGACGGCGACGGACGCGTCACTTCGATCCGCCGGTTAGCCTTCCGGCCAGAAGTCGTGAACAATGATATTGTTTTTCGCTGCAAGCACAGCGGACACTGGGAGATCCGTTGCGGAAAGAACGTGCGTGACGCCATGAATCAGCCGCCAATCAAGGGGGCTACGGCAACACTTGTCTGGACCGAGGGCGGGCCGCCGATCAAACAAGGTTTTGACGCTTTTCTGGATACCTTGGGGTGAGTGCAAAAAGCAGGCCTCATTCGAACCCGCAATTTCAGAGTTTCACATAGACGATACAAATGACCACCTACGACCAAACCCCCTACGCCAGTCATCCTTATGCTCAGACGCACCCCGACCGCCTGGCGGTGATCGCGGCGGTGCATGGGGTGGCATCGGCGGACGTCCGACACGCTCGCGTGCTCGAACTCGGCTGAGCGGGACCGGGAATCCCTCCCTTCGATCCGTTTGGCCACCAGCTTGCTGGCGGTGTTCGTTGTGATCATCCGGTGATTCACCCACCACATCACTCGGTCCCAGCAAAGCTGGGACCGCCGCCGCGGACAGTGACAGCATGGTGTCAGTGGGTACCACAAATCGGCGATTTTGCCTGATTTTACCGCCGACAATTGAGATTGACGGGGATACAATCCACTGGTCGTTTTGCGCTGCGTTTGGGGATTCCCTATCGTATCTCCACGCGCGGCGTCGCTCTCTTAAAATTGAATAAGAAGGCATGAACTCCGGCCGGAAAGGTAGGAGTTGCAACAGATGCACGCTGGCGCGCAACATTTTCGGAGGTCAAAATCCACAAGACCAGCGGCGGACAGCACTTATGATTTTCGTATGGACCAAAGCCGATGCAACAAATGCAACAAGTGGCCGGAAACAGGAGTCAGGAGACAGGACGGAGGGTTTGGAGTTTGACGTTTAGAGTGTTGGACTTATCCACGAACCACCACCCACGAATCACGAACCACGCGTTTCCGAGTTGATCTTCGTGCCTCCGTTTTCCGTGGTGAAGTCGGTATTCGTGCATTTTCGGGCGTCCGAGGCAATTGTTGGCAAACCCCAGTCAGCATTCCAGTTCGCGAGCGGTCCGGGCGGCGTAGGCGAGTATGTCACGGTCGATCTGGGTGCAGGATCGAGACCGCCTGGCCTGCATGCGGGTCGCGACATCCATTGCTTTATCCAGCGACATATTGTCGCGATTGTCATCGGTCCAGAAGCTGAAACTGGGTACGAAGCGGGGGATGCGACAGGTCAAGGCGACTAGGGAAGAGGCCCCGATATACGCCCCGGCGGGGATCTGGGCGTTGGTGGCGGTCTTGGAGTGGTCGCCGATTGCGGCACCGAGCAGCACGCGATCGGACTGCACCGGCTTGGATCCCAGATGCAATTTGACCAGGCCGTAGGTGCTTTTGAGGTTGCTGGTGGTCGTGCCAGCACCCAGATTGACCCATTCGCCAATATAGCTGTCGCCGACAAAGCCATCGTGGCTTTTGTTGGCGTAACTTTGGAAAATGGAGTTCCGCACTTCGCCCCCGACGCGGCAACATTGCCCCACACTCGTCCCCGCACAGACCAACGATAGCGGCGACACCCGCGCACCCGGCCCGATATAGCACGGGCCTTCGATCACGCTATTGGCACCGATGGCCGCCTCTGACGCGATCAGGATCGGCCCGCGGCGGGCATCGAGCACGACATTGACGCCAATCTCCACCCGTGGCTCGGCATGAATGTTGTCAGGATTGAGTAAATGTGCCCCGTGAGCGGGGGGCGGAGGCTGTTTCCAATGAATTGAATCGCTGAGGATCGATTCCTCGTTCCATGCCACCAAATCCGCCCAGTGACGCGGGAATCTGGCCTGCTGCATTTCCTGGGGCAGATCGCGGATGGAAAGCCATCGTTCGGATCGGTCGCGGACGTCTTCATGACTCAGGCCAGGCATGGTCACATACGCCAGCCGGATGAGCCGATCTTCTTCTTCGATGCAAACGCACGAATCCTGCGGGGGTTCGAATTTGGAAAAATGCAGCGTGCGAGCCGAAAAAACCAATGCCGGTTCATCATCCAAAGGCGTGTTGATCGAGACCGGGCAATCGATCGTGGGCAGCACATATTGACGGACAAACCCTTCCATTTCGGGTCGAATCCACAGTGTCAGGCGGCTGGGTTGGGTGGCGCGGATTTGTTTTTCAAGAAGTGTGCTTGCACCACTGTGCATCGCAAAGACGGGTCGGGTCAATGCAAAGGGGAGGAAGTCGGTCCAATGCGATCCTTCAAATATGACCACATGCATACAAACGTATTGTAGCGTGGACGGGGCGCTAAAGGCGCGATATTGCGGTTATTCGCAACAGGCTATCTGGCCGGGGTATTTTGGACCATCGAGGGGAAATTGAACTGTTGTTGCCGGAGCGAGTTGATCAACTCTGACGCCGCGATCGCAACGCCGTCCTGCTTAAAGGAAAGCCGGGCGCGGATGACGCCTTCCCGGTCGATTACAAAGAGCGTTGGTGTGCTGCCGACGCGATAGGCGCGTGCGACCGATCCGTCGGGATCGCGGGCGGTGTGTAATTGGGGACAATAGGCTTCGAGGGTGGATACGCCGGTGGCACCTGGCCCGAGCAGTGCGGGGTCTTGCACGGTGGCGATCCCGATCAATCTGACGTCTTCGGCGTCGCGGTAACTGCTGACCAATCGGTTGATTAATTCGTAGCAGGTGGCGATTTCCGGGGCATGATGGTCGGCAAGGAACAAAACGTGGACCGGATGGGCTTTTTCGGTCACATCAAATTTGACGATTTCGCCTGCGGCGTCCTTGAGGCTAAACCCCGCCGCCGCCGATCCGGTCAGGCCGGTGTCGCTGTGATGGCTACGCGAGGCACCCAGAACGAGCACCGTCAGGCACATCGAAAAGACGACGACCGCCAGAATCAGTCCCCCGTGGACCCATCGTTGTGTGACTGGCATTGGCAAAAATCTCCGTTTTTACTCCGATCGTCGCCGATTACGTCCCTGCCCGGGTCGGCAACCATCAAAGCCTCCAAGAACGACTATAAATCAATCTTCATCCCCTGCAAAGAACAAAATGAAGATCGGACGTCACCTGCGACATTTTTCCCGTTAAATGACTTGCCAAAACCCCCCGGACGATTTCCAATTGACGACCCGACTGTTTGCCGAGTTTATTCGGCGAAGTTGGGATGAATGTTTCATTGGTAGATGGAGACGCGATGTCGCTTAAGGTTTGGATCGATGGTGCGTTTTTCGACAAGGAAAACGCCAAAGTCAGTGTGTTTGACCACGGGCTTCTTTACGGCGATGGCGTCTTTGAGGGTATCCGCGCGTATTCGGGTCGGATTTTTGAACTCAAGCACCACCTCAAGCGACTTTTTGACAGTGCCCGGGCGATCCGGCTGACCATCCCCTATACGCCCCAGGAGTTGGAAAAAGTCTGCTATGAGACGATGAAGCAGAACGGCTTTTCCGACTGCTATATTCGCCTGGTCGTCACCCGCGGGGCCGGAACCTTGGGGCTCGATCCCAACCGCTGCCCGCGTGCCAGTGTGATCATCATTACTGATCTGATGCGACTCTACCCGCAGGAGATGTACGAAAAAGGGATGTCAGTCATCACCGCTTCGGTGATCCGCAACCACCCCAATGCGCTGAGCCCGCGAATCAAGAGCCTGAATTATTTGAACAATATTTTAGCCAAGATCGAGGCGATCGACGCCGGCGTGCCCGAGGCGATCATGCTCAATTGCGAAGGGTATGTCGCCGAATGCACGGCGGATAATTTTTTCGTGGTGCGCGACGGTGCAGTTTTTACGCCCCCGGTGTCGGATGGGGCACTGGAAGGCGTCACCCGCTCCGTGATCATGAAGCTGTGCGAATCCAGCTTCATCAAGATCGCCGAGAAGCGGCTGGAACGTCACGACGTTTATGTCGCCGATGAATGCTTCCTGACCGGCACCGCCGCCGAGGTGATCCCGGTCACCAAAGTGGATGGCCGGGAGATCGGGCCGGGCACACCGGGACCGATCACGCTCAAGCTTCTCGAATCGTTCCACAAACTGGTGCGACTGATCGAGGACTAGGCCGCGTGCGCACTCTGATTGGCGAATTGTGAACTTAGAAGATGCTCGACCTGGCCCGGCCGCGCCAGGACAAAGATCACTTCGTGTTTGGGCAGGCGATTCTGGATCTGCTGTTTGCTGATCTCATCCAGCGACGCGGCACAGGCGATCACCATCCGTCCTTCGGTTTGCCGAACCGGGATGACGCGGTATTGGTTTTCGATGCTGCCGGGCAAGCGGTCGATCGTCTGGGTATCCACACCGAGTTCATCGAGGTCGATTTCCGTGCATTCGGACTGGATTTGCCGCACCCAGGCCTGCCAGACGTGTTCCGGCTGCACCATCCCCAGCGACAACGCGGCGTCGCCGAACCGTTGCCGGGTCGTTTTCTGCTCCTGAAGGATATCTTCCAGATCGTGCGTACTCAGCGGCACGATTTCACTTAACAGTTGTCCAATTTTCCTGTGCATCTTCCACACCATTTTCTTTAGTTTCGTGACTTACTTCCAATCCCAAACTACGA
>JBGSMH010000698.1:0-2127 GCA_041740275.1 Phycisphaerae bacterium | reverse complement strand
CGGCAACTTTGAGATCGGCGGACCGCACGGCGACACCGGGCTGACCGGCCGAAAGATCATCGTTGATACCTACGGCGGGCGCGGTCGGCATGGTGGTGGCGCGTTCAGCGGCAAAGACCCGTCCAAGGTCGATCGCTCTGCCGCCTATATGGCGCGATATATTGCCAAGAATGTCGTCGCCGCTGGACTGGCCGATGAGTGCGAAGTGCAGCTCAGCTACGCCATCGGCGTCGCCAAGCCCACCAGCGTATTTGTCGACTGCAACGGCACCGCGAAAGTCGATGAGGAAAAAATCAGCAAAGCTGTCGCTGAGCTTTTCCCGCTGACTCCGGCGGGGATTTTGAAGCACCTGAAGCTTCGCGCCCCGATCTATTCCTCGACCGCCGCCCACGGTCACTTCGGCCGCAAGCCCGGCAAGATCAACTACACCAGCACGGTCACCGGTAAAACCACTTCCCACGAAACCTTCGCATGGGAAAAGACGGACATGGCGGACAAACTGAAAAAGGCGGTCGGCGCGTAAATCGCGTCCGTCCAATCCACCAACAAAAAAAGGGCCGGACGCGTCGTGCGTCCGGCCCTTTTCTTTTCATCCAATTTGGGGATCGAAATTACTTAAACCAACCCGATTCCAGTCCGCCGCGCAGATCTTTGTGTTTGCGGGGTTTCTTGGGTGCTTCGGGCACTGCTGGCTCGGGCGCGGGTGCCGGGGCACTGACCTGCTTGATCGACAGGCTGATGCGACGCTTGGCCGGGTCAATCTCCAAGATGCGGGTTTCGACAGTCTGACCCTCTTTGACGACATCGCCGGGCGTTCGCACGCGCTTGTCGGACAGTTCGCTGATATGGATCAAGCCTTCAAGGCCCGGTTCCAGTTCGACAAACGCACCAAAATCGACAACGCGTTGAACCTTGCCACTGACCACATCGTGACGGTTATATTTCTCGGCCGCGGTCTTCCAGGGATCGGGACCGGCTTGCTTGAGGCTAAACGTCAGCTTCTTGGCGGACGGATCCAGCGCGATCACCGCCAGCTTGATGATCTCATCCACCTTCAGCACATCGCCGACGGTGTTGACGCGTTGCCAGCTCAGTTCGCTGACCGGAAGCAGACCTTCAAGGCCTTCTTCGATCTCGACAAACGCACCAAACTTTTCGATCCGCGCCACGCGACCGCTGACCGACGAACCGACCGGATATTTGCCTTCCACGCCCGCCCACGGGTCGGCCATCAATTGTTTGAGGCTCAGGCTGATTTTGCCCGTCTCGCGATCGAACTTGGTGATCTTGACATCGACCAGATCGCCGACGGTGATGACATCACTGGCTTTTACGCCGCGACGGTGCGTCAGTTCGGAAACGTGTACCAATCCATCGGCACCACCCAGATCGACGAACGCGCCATAGTCCATGACCGAGCGAACCGTGCCGCGGCGGGTTTGACCGACTTCCAGTTCTTCGAACAACTTGGCTTGCAGTTCCTTGCGTTCCTGTTCGATGATCTGGCGACGGCTGACGATCAGGTTGCGGGCCTTGCGGTCCACTTTCTGAACGGCAACTTTCACCTTCTGCCCGATGAAGATCGAAATATCCTTGTGGAACTGGATATCGACCTGCCCAGCCGGCATGAACGCCCGCATCGAGCCGATCTGCATTTCCAGCCCGCCCTTATTCATGGCGGTGATCGAGCCTTCCAGCACCTGCCCAGGACTCAGCGTCTCCCATTCCGCATGTGCGGCGGCGGCGCCTTTCTTGAGCAGCTTATAGATGCCTTCGTGCTCATCGAACCGATCGACGAAGAACTCCATGACGTCGCCGATGCGCGGTTCGGTTTCGAACTGCGTCAAAGGCGCAACGCCCTGGTTCTTGCCATCCAGCTCGACGAGAATCTCGCCTTTTTGGATCTGGATCGAGTGAATCACGCCGGTCTGAATGCCACTGATCCGCTGTCGCCCTTCGGCGGCGGGAGCAGAAGCATCCATCAGCGCGTCCATCGACACACCCGCCATGGCGGCGTTGATCTGCTGGTCCAATTCGTTGTCCGCGTTGGGGCGGAACTTCTCTTTAGATTGATCTACAAACGAGTCCTGCGTCATGCTGAAATCCAGTTTCTCCAAACGGTCGGGC
>JBGSMH010000697.1:0-2870 GCA_041740275.1 Phycisphaerae bacterium | reverse complement strand
CCTGCCCTCCCGACGGCGGGAGCTGTGGTAGCTCAAGTAAATCATGGCGTCCAGCGCCCGGCCATCCCTGGCGCGGAAACGTCAAGAAGCCAAACCGGACATTTTAACTTTGGAGAACCACCGGACATTTCTATTTTGGTTTGACAGCGTGCGGATGCGAGAAAAGCCACTGACAGGATCAGCCCGCCCAGCGCCAATCCGACCGGCCGCTCTCGGCGCCAGAGGCCCGCTATCGCGCAAACGAACGAGACGGGCAACAACAACATCCATGCATAGACGACGAGGTACCCGGCTCTTATACCTTCCGATGCCATCAACAGGAGCCCCCAAAGCGTGACCGCCGCAAGGAGCGAGGTGACGCTGAGTAGTGGCTTGCGCGGGCGAACTGAGGCGTTGGGAGGCATGTCATTATTTTCTGCGTAAGACAAGGCTTGCCAAACCGCTATGCCCGCTTTTATTTCGCGCCAGCCCGGCGGGCGGCGGCGAGTTGACGTTTGACCTCGGCGAAGGGGATGCCGGATTTCTTGGTGTCGGTGCGTTTGGCTTCTTTCAGAATGCGCGACAGGCCGCGATCTTCAAGCAATTCTGTGATGCGGGCGAAGTCGTCTTCGGGGAGTACGACAAACCGCTCGCCGTCGGCGTTAGTCCAGACTTGGGATTTCACTTTCAACATCGCTTACTCCTGTCATTCATACGCCTCGGACCGATGCACGATACGGTAAGTTCATAATCCTTCGCTCCAATTGGAGTGCTGCAGATGCGCGATCCAAAGCACAGGTCTGTCGAGTACGCCGGACCTTGTATAGTAAAAAGTACCAAGATCCATGCACGGACTCGGCTACGGGTGAATCATATCCTGTGTTCATCTGCGGCTACAACGCCTTTTCTTCGCTCATTTTTCGGGATGGTGCGTATCCGATTCGGCGTTTTCGAGGTGGCGTTCGGGGAGGATGATTCGGGAGACTACGCCGATCGTGATCGATGCCAGGAAAAGCCCGGCCACGATCAGCAGCATCGCACCGGCCCAGGTGGTGTCGGGGGAGAGAATCGACTGGCTGGATGAATCGAGTAAACCGAGCATGGTTTAACCGGCCTTGGAGGTGGCGCGGGTGGCTTTTTCGGCGTAGACGCCCTGGTTGCGGAACTTGTCGTATCGACGCTCCAGCAGGTTCTCGATCTTGCAGCGTTTGAGGTCCTTGAGCGTCTTGGCCAGATATTGTTCGAGGTTGTGGGCCGCCGAGTGGGGGTCGCGATGCGCCCCGCCAAGCGGTTCGGGGATGATCTGATCGATGATCCCGTTGTGTTTCAGATCCTTGCTGGTCAATTTCAGCGCTGCAGCGGCGTCGGCGGCGTTTTCCGAACCCTTCCACAGAATGCCCGAGCACCCTTCGGGACTGATCACCGAGTACCAGGCATGTTCCATCATCGCTACTTTGTCCGCGACCGCGATCCCGATCGCGCCGCCGGACCCGCCTTCGCCGGTGATGATCGAGATGATGGGCGTGCGAAGTCGCGACATTTCCATCATGTTGACCGCGATCGCCTCGGCGACGCCGCGTTCTTCGGATCCCAGCCCGGGATAGGCACCGGCGGTATCGACCAGCGTCACGACCGGCAGCCCAAACTTCTCGGCCAACTTCATGCAACGCAGGGCTTTGCGATAGCCTTCTGGATGGGCGCAGCCGAAGTTACAGGCGATTTTCTCTTTGGTATCCCGACCCTTGTGATGCCCGATGAGCACGACCTTCTGCCCGCCCATGCGGGCCAAGCCGCAGACGATGGCTTTGTCGTCGGCGTAGCGACGATCGCCGTGCAGTTCACGGAACTCGCGGCAGACCATCTCGACGTAATCCCGAAACTGGGGTCGTTGCGGGTGACGCGCCACCTGGACCGTTTCCCAAGGCGACAAGTTCTCGTAGGTTTTCTTCAGTAGCGACGTGTAATTGTTGCGTAGCTGCCGCAATTCAACGGTGTAGTCGATCTGCTTGGCGGCCTGCATCCCTTCCAGTTCGGCGATCTGCTGCTCGAGCCGCGACAGTGGCTGCTCAAAGCCCAGCGTGTGGCGCAGGGTGGGCTTGGTGTCGGACGTCGTGGGGCTTTCCAGTGCGGTACTGCTCATAATGAAAATCGTCCAATAGCGTAGCGTTAAGACCCGCGTAGGCAAGCATAGGGTCGGCGGATTGACACCGATGGACCGATCCACGATTCTTTGCCCACATCATGCCGCTCGGTCGCGAGTGCGACTCTGCAGCTGATTCGATCATCGGGACGATATGCTCCAGAACTTTACGATTATCGGACTCGGACTCCTCGGCGGGTCGATCGGACTGGGGGTTCGATCGCGCATAAAGGGTTGCCGGGTAACAGGTTGCGCCCATAGGAAAAAATCGCTTATTGCGGGGCAGCAGTTGGGCGCGATCGACGATTGGACGCTGGATGTGTGTAAAGCCGTTGCGGATGCGGATCTGGTCGTGTTGTGCATGCCGGTCAGTCAAATCCCGATCTGGCTGGAGCGGATCGGGAAAAATCTGAAAGCCGGTTCAGTGGTGACGGATGTGGGTTCGACCAAGCTGGCGATCTGTGACGCCGGGACGCGGCACATTGTCACACATGGGGCGTTTGTCGGCTCGCACCCGATGGCGGGCAGTGAGAAGACCGGGGTCGCGGTGGCACGGGCGGATTTATTCGATGGCGCGACGTGTGTCGTCACCCCCGCAGCCGACACCGACGCCGGTGCGATCCGCAAAGTCTGCGATTTTTGGACGACTTTGGGATGCCGGATCGTCCAGCACGACCCTGCCACCCACGATCGACTGGTGGCGCTGGTCAGCCATCTGCCCCATGCGGTGGCGGCGGCACTGGTGGGGGTG
>JBGSMH010000696.1:0-2793 GCA_041740275.1 Phycisphaerae bacterium | reverse complement strand
CCATAGTTCTCAATTCCATCACCAAACTCAAGTGTCCCCAGCGCATTGGTCGCCCTTAGGACAGCTGTGTAATTGGCCGCATCACCTGTGACTGCTCCGGTAAACTTCAATAGCCCGGTGCCGGTATGGTTAAACTGCCTGTCTGTGCTAGAGGTTGTAGCGCCAAAATGGAAATCGCGATCTGTTGTTTTCGCGCCGCCCTGATATTCGAGCACAATTCCCGTGGTCAGCGATTTACCCAGCACAATTCGATTCCCCGCCCCAGCGGCCGAGGATTCGCCTTTATTGCCGATGCTTGTCACGGCGGCGCGTCCCGAAGCAATGAAGTCACCCGTAAAGGAGTTCGTACCACTCAGGACGATTAACTTGCCGTTATTGCCTCCACCGCCTGCGATATTCAGATTCACGCCGGTAACGGCTTCAGAGATATCGCCGGTAACGCGAAATAGCGGGCTGTCGGCGTCATTCGCCGTTGAAAACATCTGATTCGTTCCAGAGCTCGGGGCGAGAATGATATTCGGGGCAAAAGTGACCGTGTTGCCCGTTGAACCTGCGGCAACCGCGTAGGAGCGCAAAGCGGTGGCTCCATTGTTGATCGCCGAACCTGTGCCAGTGAGCGTTACCGCAACACCAGAAGTTGCAGTGACATTCCACCCAGCCGTGGATGTGCCAGATAGATCAAAGTGAACACCAACCACGGTGCTCGGCGCAGACATGTTGATGCTTAGCACATCCGGGGTCCCACCTGTATTTAAAGTTGCCGTATCGGTGGCGACGAATCCCGGGACATTTCCGCCTGCCCAGTTCGCGCCCGTATTCCAGTCGGTGCCCACATGCGCCCAATTGACGGCGGCGGCTTGGGCGGTGTTTCCCGCGAATCCACTGACGGCGACCGCAGCCGAGGCTGCGACAACGACACGGTGTTTGCTCATTTTTCGACGCATTTTCTTCTATCTCCAGACAAAGGGGTTACGGACCAGAATCGATAATATGTATCTGTCTATCTCGATGCGATATGAGTCAATAATCGATGAAATTCAATGTATTCCAACGTTTGACCAATCTTTATGAAGAATACTGCCTGGTCGAATCACCGTCAAGAAAATTCTTATTTCGTTGCTCACATCTTTGTGGTTCGCAGCCGCGCATGGTGGAGAGTAAGCGTTGCCCCTTTTTCCCATGACTGGTTACAGGACTGGGCGTGGTTCCTCTTCCGTTCGCCGCTTCGCCCATTTCCGATACAATCCCCCCATGCTCGCGACGCTCGGCGATCTTTCGCGCGACATGGTCGACATGGTCTTCCCCGGCAAATGTGCGGCCTGTGGGGTGGCGGTGGATCGGGGGCACCGGTTTTGTGCCGATTGCGATTACGCATTGATCCTCATGGAAACCCGCGAGCAGTGCCTCGCCTGCGGCGCACCGGTTGCATTCGGCGGGGCGGTTTGCCAAAGGTGTGGCGGCAGGGGGTATCGGCTGTTCGATCGGGTCGTTCGACTCGCGATTTTTGATAGTCCGGTCCGCGAACTGGTCACCCGGTTCAAGTATTACCATGGCTGGCCGATCGGGCAGTTGTTTGCGGATCGGGCGATGCGGGTCGATCGCGTCCGGGCACTGTTGGATGAAACCGATCTGCTGGTTCCCGTGCCGCTGCACCCCTGGCGGCAGATCGTGCGGGGCTTCAATCAGGCGGACGTGTTTGCCAAGCGATTGTCAGAACACACGCACCTTCCCATCGCCCGGCCAGCCATCCGTACCCGCATGACCGGGCACCAAACGCTGATCCATTCCCGCGCCAAACGCGCCAAAAACCTCCGCCAGGCCTTCGCACTGGTCCGGCCGGGTTCGATCCATGACAAACGCATCACGCTGATCGACGATGTCTTTACGACCGGATCGACCCTCAAAAACCTCGCCCAGGCCCTCCAACCCGCCAACCCCGCCTCGATCAGCGTGCTGACGATCGCAACGGCCGACCCCAAAGGGCATGCGTTTGAGGCGGTGTGAGGTCACGGGGACGAACAGCAGTGCGCGGTGGGCAGGCCGGAGACAGGAGTCAGGAGACAGTAGACCAGGCCCAATCCCGTTCTTCACGAGCCACGAATCACGAACCACGCACCCCCACCAAGCCCCAAGCCCCAAGCCCTAAGCCCTAAGCCCCAAGCCCCAAGCCCCAATCTGTAATCTACTCGCGCAAGATTTGCCTAAATTTGCGTTCGCGGATAGATTCGCTCTGCAGTTACAAGGTCGATTTTTGATCGCGTTCGGAGTCGATTTGGCTGCAACCGTTGTCATACCAGCCCCGTACGGTTCGACGCGGTTTCCCGCGAAGATTCTGGCATCGGCAACGGGAAAACCCCTCGTTCAGCACGTCGTCGATCAGGCACGCCAATGCAAACGTGTCCGGCAGGTGTTGGTTGCGACCGATGATCAACGGATCGTCGATGCACTGATGCCGTATCAAACGCAGTGTGTGATGACCGATCCGTCGCATCCCAGCGGCACGGACCGCATCGCAGAAGTGGCAAAAGGCCTTGGCGATGACATTGTCGTCAATGTGCAAGGCGACGAACCGGAGATCGAGCCCCAAATCATCGATTCCTTGATCGAAAGGCTCGAAACCCACGACGACGACATGGCGACCGCATGCACGGCGTTCAAGACCATGGACGACGTGAAAAACCCGAACATGGTCAAGGTCGTCTGCTCGCCAGCAGGGCAGGCGATTTACTTTTCCCGATCCATGATACCGTTTGATCGGGATGGTGTAATTGAGGCGAAATCGGGTGCGTCGGC
>JBGSMH010000695.1:0-4543 GCA_041740275.1 Phycisphaerae bacterium | reverse complement strand
CCTGCGCCACCGCCAGCGCACGCAGCACCTCCAATCCATCGATCAGCGACTGATTCGGCTGTGCGGGGGGCGAGGCCATTGATGCTATAATAGCTACAGTCGGCGTTGCGTGCAAATGCTTCTACGCTTCAGCGTCAATATGTGGCTTGTTCACGCCCTGCGGCGACGTCGCAGCATCAATGCACCAGCGCCGATCCCGATCAGCGTCGCGGATGTCGGCTCCGGCACGACGGTATAAAACGCCGAACCGCCCATCGTCTCGGTGTCGCCGGATGGACCGCGATACCACCAGTTGGTCGCCAGACCGTTGTCGGCCTCGGCGACGGGGTTGGCCAGCAGCAGTTCGATCGTGTGTTCGCCGGGCAGAAGATAAACGCTGCGAAGCGACTGAACGCTGGGCAGGTTTTTCGACGCCAGAAACGTGCCGTTACTGGCGACGTAATATTCGTGGGCAAGCACAATCTGCCCATCAATGCTGAACTGAAGCCCTTCAAAGTTGGCGTCGCCGGCATCGAAGAAGAATCCGTATTCGCCTTCTTCCGTAATACGCATCCGGCTCGTGACGCGAATCGCCAGCCCGCCATTGTTACCGCCTTGATAGCTGGCGGGGATGTTGACGCTGTTCTCCGGGCTGATCGACAGGATCGTGCCCTGCAAGGTCTGATCCGGCGAACCGACAAAACTCGTGCTCGCCAGCGTATTGCCAGCGCGGTTCTCGAAATATTCGAACTTAAATCCCGGCATACGCTCGGCTTCGGGCGTGACGGGCATGCCGACCATCCGATTGAAATCGCGATTGACGGTCAACGTCGCCCCGGCGACTTCCGACCCATTCGCCAACACCGCGAGGGGCGTGATCGTGTTATCCCCAAACGCCAGCATTGCCGCATTGAGATTGACCGAACCGGTCGAACCCGAAACCGTCCCGACCACCCGGCCAAACGAGCGCAGTTCGACCCGACTCACCGCCGGTCCTGTACCAGCGATTGCTGTGACCGGAATGCTGACGACCTGATCGTGCGACGCATTGATGGTCGATCCTGCCGCGATGACACTTTGACCATTGTTGACGACGTTGATTGTCGATCGCGTATACCCACGCGACGCGGCCTGCGAATCGTTGACCGCCACCACGCGAATCTCATGCAATCCATCCGACAAGGTGGTCGTGTCCAGATTAAACGTTCCGTCAGACGAGTTGATCACGCCCTTTTCAAGCCCATCGACATAGAGCAGCAGTTTGGAGATTCCGGTTGCGATCTTGGGGCTATTCAGTGCCGCCGACGCGCCGATGGATACGGTGCCCGTGACCGGCGCGGCATTGGGTGGCGCGGAACTGAGCGTCACCGTCGGCACATCGGCGTACGCCTGACTCAACAAATCGCCCTGAAACATCATCATGTCGGGTACCCGAACTGACTTGGCAAACGATTCGCCCAGGGTCGAACCCTCGTCGTTGTAGATGAACAGCATCGCGTTGGGGAAACGCAGGTAGTCGGCGAACGGCTCGCTGACCGACCCGCTGGTCGCCGATGCGCCGCTGCGGATAAACTTGTCGGCCTTGGTCTGCGCGGAACCGCTATAGGCCCCGCCGCTACTGGTGAGCGAATCCGCCCAACTGCCTGGCAGATACGTCGATCCGTTGGGCGTGTCATACCCCGCCGATCCGACCACCGCGCCGCGCACGTCGGGCTTGCCGTTGGGCGAGCCATCGTATAACTGACGATTCTCTTCCCAAGGGATCCCGTTGGCGGTCATGTATTGTTGAACCGACTTCCAGTACGGCTCGCGCGTAGTGGATCGGATGCCGTCATTTTCGATGAAATAAACCTTCCCCTGCGGCTTGGTCCCGTCACCGGCGACGCTGCGCGGGTACATGTCCAGGTACTGCTGCGTGGTAATCCCGAACGTGCCCGAATACCCAACGTTACCCGCGATGAATCGCCCGCTGGCGTCGGCGTCGATTGTGGCGTTGCTGCCTTTGGCGTACGGAAGTGCTGGGATCACCGTCGGGGGGTTATTGTGATTGACATTGGGGATGCTGGTCTGAAATAACTCGCTGACGCGATAGTCTGCGGCCGGATAGTACATCCCGGCCTGAAACTTGGGGATCAACGAGACAGCGTAGTCAAAGCCGTACTTGATTGACGCCCGATCATTCGGTGCCGGATTGCCCGTGGGCGCGCTTCCCCACACGACCTGCGGCTGACCAAACGACCCGATGTAGTCGATCTGACCCGTCAATCCCCTCGCCGCGATGGCGGCAGGGACGGTGGTGACATAGGTGCTGGTAAATGTGGAGTACGAAACCTGATTCAGGTCGTACCCGGCAGTCCGTGGCGGGGCAATGTACAGAATGTTGCGATCCGGAATCGCCCGCGCCTTGGCATAGGCGGCAGACATCCGCAACGCTGATTCGTCATTCGGATTAACCAGCAGGAGCATGTTTTCCCCCGCTCCACCCGCTAACGCCAAAGTCGGAATACACGCGACAACGCCTGAAACCAGGCGCGGCAAGGAACCACTCATTTATCTCTCCGTTTTTCTGAAAAACCGTCCGCCAATTCACTCACCCCGACCGCTGATTATTCCACCTAATCCGGAAATGTCAAAGGTTTGATATTTCGATCGTATTTGTAATCGCCGAAATCTCGGTTTATTTGCAGAAAGCCGCTTCAAGCTGGAAAGGTTTGTCGAAATTTAGGCAGGCGTGACGATCTTCAGACTGTGCTGCACTTGCGCGCCGCTCGTGCGACAGCCGAAAACCGAAATCGGGGCGACATGATTCGAACATGCGACCTCGTGGACCCAAACCACGCGCTCTAGCCAAGCTGAGCTACGCCCCGTGATGCGTTGAAAGAGTGTATCAGGAAAAAGACGGGAAGAAAGGAGACTTAGGAGTCAGGAGACAGAAGACAGGAATGCCGAAGATTCTGCCTACCGCCTACCGCTTACCGCTTACCGCCCACTGCACACTAATTAAACTTCCTAAACACCGGCTGCACGGGTCGGCCTTCGAGGTATTTTTCCACGCCTTCATCGATCGCGTTTCGATAGATCACCAATGCTTCCGAAACCGCATCCACGGTCTGCTGGATGTCGGCGTCGGTATGGGCGGCGGAGACGACAAAGCTCGGTGCCAGTACGCCGCGTTTGATCAGTTCCTGCAAAAACAGCGTGCGGAAAGGCTGGCTTCGTTCCTTGTTCTGATCAAGCGTCGCATAAAATGTCAGCCACGGACGACCCAGAATCTGGAAATAATCCCGCACGCCGATCGCGTCGATCGCCTGCTGCAATCCCGCCTGAAATTTGCTGCCTTGTCGGTTCATGACCGCACAGGCGTCGAGTTCCTGATAGGCGTCGATCGTCGCGATACATGCCGCCAATCCGCTGGTTTCGGCACCGTGGGTGAGCGACAAGACGAAGCACCGCTCGCGATCGGTGTGTTCGGTCCCCGCCAGGCGCATGTATTCACGCTTGCCACACAACGCCGCGACGGAAAACCCGTTGGCCATCCCTTTGCCGAAGGTGCTCAAGTCGGGCACAAAGTCGTAATACTTCTGCACGCCCCCGATATCCCACCGAAAACCGGTGACCGTTTCATCCAGGATCAGGATCGCGCCGTTCTTGTGCGCCAAATCCTGCAGTTCATGCAGATACCGCTTTGGCGGCGGGGTGACGGTTTCGCCTTCCAAGACCAGACAGGCGATCTGGTTCGGATACTGATCAAACAGCGCCTGAACCGAAGGCAGATCGTTGTACTTGAATTTGACGGTCTGCTGCTGGGCGAATTGCGGGATGCCCGCGTTCATGGCGGTGGTGCCCATGAACCAGTCATCGACGGAGAAGAACGGATGATCGCCGCAAATCGCGACCATTTCGCGTCCTGTATAAGCCCGGGCGATCTTCACCGCGCCGCTGACGGCATCCGATCCATTTTTGCCAAACTTCACCATGTCGGCTTTTTCGATCACCGACAGCATTTTCTCCGCCGCCCGCAGTTCAATTTCCGCCGGGCGGACAAAGTTGGTCCCGTTGAGCATCGCCTGATACGCCGCATCGCAAACGGGCTTGTAGCCGTGCCCGAGGGTGATGGACCGCACCCCCGCGCCATATTCAATAAACTCGTTCCCGTCGATATCCCACACCCGCGCCCCCTGCCCGCGCGCGATCACCGGACACATCCCCAGCGGGAACTGATCATCCCCCTTGGCATAGGTGTGTGCCGCGCCCGGAATAAGCTGATGGGCCCGCTTTTGGTGGGCGAGCGATCGGGTAAAGGTCGAGATCAGATCCTGTGTAGCGGGCATGGATAGAATTCCTTCCCCTCCAAAATCGACTCAGAATGGGGCGGGCATAAGGGGAGAATTGTCGCATGCGACAATCAAATCACGTCCGAGAATGTAGAAAAGCGTCCCGAAGTGACGATAATGATTTCAGGTATACCCCCAAGGCGGAGCCCCTGGGCAAGGACAACAGTCATGGCTGACATTCTGGAACAATCCGAGGTGGACGCACTGCTCAGGGCCGTCGAGAGCGGCGC
>JBGSMH010000694.1:0-2996 GCA_041740275.1 Phycisphaerae bacterium | reverse complement strand
ATCAATTGGCGGTCGTTGTCGATGATGTGCTGGCAAACGTGACCGACGTCATCCGCGGCGACGATCTGATCGATTCGGTCCCGCGCCAGGTGTTGCTCTATCGCGCGCTCGGACAAGCCGATCGCGTGCCGGACTACTATCACTTGCCGCTGGTGGTCGGAACCGATGGCCGACGCCTCGCCAAGCGGCATGGCGATACGCGTTTATCGAGTTATCGCGATGCCGGCGTAAGCGTTGATCGGATGCGGGCGTGGCTGGCGCGCTCGCTTGGGGTCGATGCAGACGATACGATCACGCCCGCCGAGTTGATCGAGCGGTTTGCGTTCGATCGCGTGCCGCATCACCCGATCGTCTTTGGTGCGGCGGATGATGCCTGGCTGCGGAACGTTTGAAAGCCTTCCCCGATGTCTCACGAAGCCCGCTATCTCTCGATCGTCTCCGGCCAATCGCGTGGCGTGGCGTCGATGCTGGCGCGAACCGGGCTTGCGATCCTCGAACCGGCTTATCGAGGGATCGTCCGCACGCGCAACACCCTCTACAACAAGCACTTAAAAACTGCGCAGGATCTGGGCCGATTCACCGTCTCCGTCGGCAATATCACCACCGGCGGGACCGGCAAGACGCCTGTCGTGCAATGGCTTGCAGATCAAGCACTTGCGCGCGGGGCACGGCCGGCGATTCTCCTGCGCGGCTACCGGTCTCGCGATGGCGTGAGCGACGAGGCCGAACTGCTCAAACGCCCGGGCGTGATCGTGCAAGCCAATCCCGACCGCATCGCCGCTGCCAAAGCCGTCTTGAGTCGCGATCCGGGTGTCGATCTGTTTCTGCTCGACGATGGCTTTCAACACCGCCGCGCCAAGCGCGATGTCGATCTGGTATTGATCGATGCCACCTGTCCGTTCGGACACGGACACGTGTTGCCGCGCGGGTTGCTGCGCGAACCGCTCGCTTCGCTGGGCCGAGCCGATGCGATCCTGATCACCCGCGCCGATGCGATCAACGATCTGTCTGATATCA
Source organism: Phycisphaerae bacterium (assembly GCA_041740275.1). GTDB lineage: Bacteria > Planctomycetota > Phycisphaerae > Tepidisphaerales > Tepidisphaeraceae > BPJO01. Next base: position 1,979 of record JBGSMH010000694.1, on the reverse strand, counting down.
AGCGGCAAATCCGCACGCACGCACCCAACGCACCGATCCTTTGCTGTCGGCATGTCATCAGTGGCCTGGTCGACGCCAACGGGGTGCCGCTGGAGGCATCACGAACGGGCCTGTGCCTGGTGCTGGCGGGGATCGGCAATCCGGGGGCGTTTGCCCATACGCTGGGTGAGATGGGCGTGCGCGTCGTCGATCAGTGGTCGCCGGGCGATCATCACGCCTATACCGATGCCGACGTGCAGAAATTGATCGGATGGAAGAATATCGATTCGATCCTCACGACGGAAAAGGATTGGGTAAAATTACGTCGATTGCCCGGCATTGAAAAGATGCCGAACCTGTGCCGGACGATGCTCAGCATCGATTTTGCCGACGGCGACGCCGACCGATTGCGGCAACTGACATTGGACAGGCTGAAAAAATAGCCCGCACGGCGGAGGAGGTGCCGTGCGGGCTGGCGGAGGAGGAAACGAGGATCGCTTCGCCTCGGGGCGATTGTTTTTTCGTGCCGCCACTTTCGTCGCGACAAGAGAGTAGTTACAAAGACCGTGCCGAAGTCGTTCGCGGGCAACAATTTTCCCGCAACCGCGTTTTTGGATCGCAAAGTCCGGTTCGATCGGGGTCGATATCTGATCCCTGACCGCCAAACAAGCAGTGGGCCGATCCCTGCCCATGCAACAAGCACGAGTACCGCACCCATGCCGCTGAATCCATTTGATCAATCGGTCTTGCGACGGCTTTTTGTAGTCCTGATCGGCTTGTCGATCGGGCTGACGCTCACCGGCTGCGGTGCGCCACCTGAACCGACGCCCACCCCACCACCCGTGACGCCCGTCACGGCTGATCCGGTCACTCCCGCAGTACCTACGATTGCCCGGCCGGACATGCTCACTGTCGCGTCGCTCAGCGGATTATCTGCCCAACCGGTCGCGGGCGATATTCGGCAAACCGCATCCCGAAACGAGTGGATCAGCACGTTGATCCTGGTCCGTCCCCCCGCCGGCGCTGGCGCGATCGCGATTGAACCGTTGCGGAACAACGTGCGTGCGATCGACACCGATGCCACTGTGCGGGTGTATCAGGTGTTGCCCGTGCCAACGGATGTCAATCGCGCCGGCTTTGTGCGGCACACCGGTTCCCCGGCTGCCGTCGAAGCACTTCCCCGCGCGCTTTTGCCGCTGAAAGTGAGCCAAGGGAAGATCGATCTAGCCACCACCCGCGACCCCAAAAAACCCGCCGACACCAAAGCCAATGCATTGGGCGCGGCTGAACCGATCCTGCTGTGGATCGACATGCAGGTTCCCACCGACGCTTCTCCCGGACTGTACACATCGTCGATCGCATTGATCGATCCGACGCCCGTTCCCAGCCCACAGGGCAACGCTCCCGCCACCCGGGCGCCGATCGCGACACTGGGCGTGACGATCGAGGTACTCGATTTTGTCCTTCCCGATGATCGTCATCTGGACATGGTCGCCGAAGTCGCATGGGATGCACTCAAGCGGCACTGGCCTGAGCGGTTTGAGGTCATCGAGCCTAATCTATTGAGCCGTAAAGACCCCAATCACCAGAAAGCGGTCGCCACACTGGATGAGATGATGAAGTTGGCACAGGCACATCGGGGACAGATTTATGTCCCGCGCTTGCAGCCGACGGTCAAGTGGCCTGCGATGCAGCCGCCGCAGATCGACTGGCAGGAGTTTGACGCATTGCTCACCCCGTGGATGAACGGGACGGCGTTTGCCGATCAGGTGCCGATTGGGTATTGGCCTTTGCCGAAGATCGACTATCTGGAGAACTTTGCGATCCAGCCGCGCCTGGAATACTACGCCGCCGCCGCGTCGCACTTTGATCAGCTCACCTGGCTTGCCCGCGCCCCGGTCACGATCGGCAATGAATTGGCCGGCCGGGCGTCGATCGAGCAACGGGTCACGCTCTCTGCAGAAGCCCAGCGCGTCATCGCGTCGCACCCGCGTGTGCGC
>JBGSMH010000693.1:0-9201 GCA_041740275.1 Phycisphaerae bacterium | reverse complement strand
TCGCGGATCGCACGATCGACTCTTTCAACGGCGCTTGCCAGATCGGGCGTCGCTCCCGTAATTACCAGCCCGGCGGCGGCGTTGAGGACCGCGATGTCGCGCCGCGGGCCGGGCGTGCCAGCGACAATTTCGCGAATCGCGTCCGCAGACGCGGGCACCGAATCGACCTGCAAATCCTCCAGCCTGCCGATCGGCATGCCCAACGTGGTCGGATCGAGCGTCCAACAATCGATCGACCCGTACTTCAACTCACACACATGCGTCGGCGAAAGCGTGGAAAGCTCATCCAGCCCGTCCTCGGCATGAACCACCCATGCCCGCGTGCTGCCGGTTTCCTTCAATACGCCAGCCAGCAGTTCGGTGAGGTGTTTGGAATAAACGCCCAGCAACTGAAACTTGGCGCGGGCGGGGTTGGTGAGTGGCCCGAGCAGGTTGAAGATGGTCGGCACACCCAGTGACGACCGCGCCGCCGCGACGTGTTTCATTGCGGGGTGATGATTCCGTGCGAATGCGAAGCAGATGCCGACATCGTCCAGGCATTTGCGCAGTTGTTCGGGGGATAGATCAAGTTTGACGCCCATGTGCTCCAGCACATCGGCAGAGCCTGACTTGCTGCTGGCCGAGCGGTTGCCGTGTTTGACGACCTTTACCCCGCAGGATGCGACCAGAATCGCCGCCGCCGTCGAGATGTTGAAGGTGCCTTTGACGTCCCCACCCGTGCCGCAGGTGTCGAGCAGTGTTTCATCATCCCCGCGTGGGACGGGGATCACTTTTTCGCGCATCACCCCGGCGGCACCGATCAGTTCTTCAAGGCTGACGCCTTTGGTCCCGATCGCCATCAACAGCCCGGCGATTTGCGCGTCGGTGGCGTTCCCGGTCATGATCGCTTCAAACGCGCCGCGCATTTCCTCACGCGACAAATGCTGACGGCGGATGAGCTTGTAAAACAGGTCCTTCATTTGCAGGGGGCAGACTGTATCCGTTCGGGCTCGCAGACGAAAGTCATTCGTGACTCAGTTGGGATAGCTCGGCACGGGTGATGTGGGTGAAATTGCCTTTGGATTCCATCGCGACGCGTTTCATCGGGTCATCGGCGCTGGTGTTGACGAGCGAAAAACTGTGCACTTTGATCGGTTTGCCCTTGATCGCCCCGAGCACGACGGCAGCGAAATCGGTGAAATCGAGTTGGTCGGCCTTGGCACTGACGATGACGATCTCGCCCGGCGATTGGCTGGCGGCCTGCTTGATCGCCGAATCGATCGTGGTGGCGCGTCCGACCGATACGTCATCAAACCATTTTCTCAGCTTGTCGACATGATCTTCGGTCGCGTACGCCGTCCCGCTGGGGGGATAGGAGATGTCGCTGCCGTTATTCCAGAGGATGACCGAGAACATTCGGTCGCCACCCAGGGATTGGACGGATGCGGTGGTCAGGCGTTTGATCACCGGGAAAACCGCCGCCGTCGCGTCGCCCCGGTCGATCAGATAGATGATTTTGTCGGCAGAGAGTTCGGTCTTAAAAAATGCCGGTCCCTTCGCGATCATCTGCTTCACGCCATCGGTCGAACCGTCAGCGCCAGAGGCATCATCGTCCGCACTGAAATAGACAAATGCCCCGATCAGGCAGACGAGCGTGATGACCAGAAACCCCGCGACAAACGCGACCACACTGGCGTTCTTTTTCGATGCTTTTTGTTGTGCAGGGGTGGCGGTGGTGACGTTTTTGCCCGTGCGGTGCGCCAGGCCACTGGATAGCCCGGAACTATGAACGACCTCTGCCAGTTCTTCCAAGCCGGATGGGGCCGAAGACTGCCCGTTTCGCGATTTAACCTGATAAAGCGCCTTGGGTTCGCTGCCCGCCTGCCCTGTGCCACTCTTACCCGGCGCGCTGGGACGTCCGCCCGGCTTGGGCACCGTCTGGATCGTGCCGCAAAACTGGCATCGACAGACCCCACCCGCAAAGGCGTCGTCCACCTCGATCGTATTGCGACAATTGGCGCAGGTCAGTTGAATCACGCGGTGCAAACCTCAAACGGTGCGACAGTCCATTCGTCTCTGAGACTACTATACTGTACCCGATGCCGTACCACGTATCCAAAGCCGATTTCGCCAAACTCGTCGAAGAAGCGCTATCGGACCTGCCCGAGGAGTTCGCTAGCCATCTGGAGGAAATGCCCATCGAGATTCGCGACAGGCCTTCCCGCAAGCTATTGCGCTCGGTCGGACTAAAGGAGGACGAACTTCTGCTCGGTCTCTATAGCGGCACGGCATTGCCCGATCGGTCGGTGGAGACCGGCGTGCGAATGCCGGATGTGATCTATCTGTTTCAGGAAGACATCGAACTGGTCAGCGATTCGGCGGCAAAATTGAAGGAGGAAGTCCGCACCACCGTCCTGCACGAGATTGGCCACCATTTTGGTCTCGATGAAGACGATCTGGACAACCTCGGTTACGGCTGATTGGCCCGATCCAGTTGCCCTTGAAGGATAGGCAATGTGGCTTCAAAAACCGTCTGCACCCGGTCGGCGTAGGCGGGGGGAACGCTGTCGCGGACCACGCTCAGGACGGTCTGGACGATCTGGCTTTTGATCGTCAGGGACAGCGGCAGCGGCTTGTTGGGTTTGATGTAGTCCGTATACAGCGACATATCTTCGCCAAACACCACCGGTTTGGTCCCGGCGGCGGACGCGATCGGCGCGACCGACTGGGCGATTGTCTTGTCTTTGGACAGAAAATGCACCGATACGCCGCTTTGCCTGAGTTTTTCCGCTAGCCGCACGCAGGCATCGATCGAACCGGCGGTCGGGACGGCGTCGCCGATGACGATCACGATCTTGCGCGTCTTTTCGTCATTACTGCTCCACGCCAGTAGCGATGCCGCCTCCAAAGCTGCGGCATAGGCACCGTTGCCTTCGTCGTGACCGGCTTTGCGGTCCACTGTCACCGCCCGCATCGACCTCACCAGACCATAGATCTCCCGACTGAGCGGGAACGACCGAACCAAATGCCCGCGATCCGATTTGTCGGCAAACTCGCAGCACTTTTTCTGCAGTGCCGGGTCGGTCTCATGCCGGTAATAAACGACACCGGCGCGGATGTCATCGACGCATACGCCCAGTGTCCGGGTTAGCGGCAACAGCGTGCTGGCCAGCAGACGATTGACGCTGGTCATGCTGCCGGTCGAGTCAATGCAATAGACCAACTCGATCCGCTCGGCGGTGAGTTTGGGAAGTTCCAACTCCTTGCGCCAACGATCGCTTTCAGGGTCGTCGATCTTGGCGGGTTTCGGGAAGACCGCGCTCTTGCCTGTATACCCGCCGATCTGCGGTGCCTGTGGCGCTCGTGCCCGTGCGTATTCTCGCCAGGCCAAAGCCAAATTACCCGGCTGATCGGTCGCGGGCGGGGCGTCGGGCAGGGGACGCAGGACCGCGTCCAGTCGATTGGTTCCCGATGCCTGCCGCATGTGCCGCATCGCCAGCATCGCCAACCAGTCGGCATTGGGTTGGGAATCGAGCAACTGTTTTGCGACCGGCTTGAGCAGACCGATGTTCTGATCGCTGGCGACTTCGCCCAACAGATCCGCCAGCACGCGGGCATCGACCTGCTTTCCGTACCCCGCGATCGCCGCCAGCAGGCCCATGCCGGTCTGGCCGGGAAACCCATCTCTCGATCGGATTGCCAGGCCCGCGTCCAGCCACTTTTCCCGCTGAATCGGGGGCAACGAGGCGTGTTGGGCATGGATCGCCTCCCACGCGACCTGCGCCACGATCAGATCGCGATCGGCGGCGGTTTCCAGCAGTCGCTCGACGATCGGCTCGGCGTCGATTCGCGAAAGCGACACCACCGATATCAGCCGCAAAAGCCGGTTCTTTTCCTTCAGTCCTTCCCCGTACGCGTTGGCGTAATACTTCTCCATCGCGACCCGGCCAAGCTCGATCAACTCGGCAGGCATGCTGGTCGGCCGCGACGTTTGCGCATGAACCGCCGACGTCGATGCCAGCAGCATCAACATCAGGCTCAGCACACTGGGCAAGATCCGCACTCGCATGATCGGCTCAGCGTAACACCGAGCGTCACGATCTTCACGACAAAAACCGCGTGGCGGTCGATGTTGAACGCTTTTGCGCGGTCACACTTACGGGACGAGCAGGTTGACTCCGCTCCCGCCGTGGAGGATGTCATCGTCGGTCCCGCCAAAAAGCGAGTCGTTTCCGGCATCGCCAGCGAGCGTGTCAGACCCGCCATCGCTAAAGAGGTAATCGTTACCGTCCCCGCCCATGATCAGGTCATTTCCGCGCGATCCGTAGACCGTATCGCGCTCGCCATCACCGAAGATTTTGAAAACGACGCCGCCGGAGCGAACTTTGACGTTGTCGCGGACCTGGATCCAGTCGCGACCGTCGCCGCCACCAACCACGCCGAATAGATCAGGGGCGTAATCGCGATCGCCGACGAGTTCGAAATAGCACCGGTCATCGCCGCTGCCCAGATCGACATTGGCGGGCAGTCGGAGGTAGAGCTTGTCGTGGCCGCTACCGGCGTCGACTTTGGAGACAAAAACCTTCGCCGTGCGGAAATCCGGCGCGAGCGTCTCGATGCGATCGTTCCCCGAACCGGCGTAAATCGTGTCGCTCCCGGCATTGCCTTGAATGGTGTCCTTGCCCGGACCGGCGTCGATATAGTCACTCGTCGACGGGACGACTTCGCCTCGTGACCAGCGACTCTCGATGTAATCGTTGCCCGCTCCGCCGACCAGCACACCTTCTGCCAGCAAAACATCATTCCCATCACCCCCATTGAGCGTCGCCCGCGTGTCTGCCGCCAGCATGTCGTTGCCCGCGCCGCCTTTGAGGGTGACGCTGGCATTCTCAATGGAAAAATCGACCATCATGCAATCGTGTCCTGCGCCAAGATCAGCGTAGATCGACTTGATCTGCGACGTCACCGGCGTGATCGTGCCGTTGACGATGATCTGATCCGATCGAACACGCACTTCGTCGACGCCAGCATCGCCGAGGATGTTCAAATGCCCTGCCACAAGGGTCATCTGGACCGACAGCAAACGCCGGGCTTCCAAATGATCCATTTTCGCCGCACATGTGTACATGACACACCTCCGGGGAAGAGAAATGAGTTGTGAAGGATCACTGAATCATCGCGCGCGGGAGCTGGAAAAAGCAAGGGACATGATGTCGCACCCAAACGCGCAGAATCTGCGTGCGAGCGGAAGAAACGTATCAGTCCACGGGCGGTTCATGGAAGCGGATCCATTGCAGATACAACCCCTCTGCCGGGGCGGTTTTACCGGCGCGTCGGCGGTCGCGGGAGGCGAGAATCTCGGGGATCATCTCGGGTTTGAGATTGCCTTGTCCGACGCCGATATCGACCATCGTCCCGACAATGATCCGCACCATGTTCCACAAAAAACCGTTGCCAATCACGCCGATCACAATTCGTGGCGGGCGGACTGTGATCGAAATCTCATACACCGTCCGCACCGTACACGCCCTGCCGTGCCCGGGTTTGGCAAAGGCGTTGAAATCGTGCGATCCGGTCAGCAATCGTGCGGTCTCACGCATCGCGTCCAGATCGAGTTTTTGCCACCGATAAAACGCCAGATCACTCTTAAAAACAGGCTTGTTATCCGAGTTCCAGATCAGGTATTGGTAACGCTTGCGTTCGGTGAGCGCAATGGCATCAAATGTTGGCGGGACGGGTTCCACCTTGAGGACGACGATGTCATCCGGCAAGCGTGCGTTGATCGCCCGCCGCATCCCTTCGGGCGGGATCTGGATCATGTGTGAGTCAAAATGTGCGACCTGACCCTTGGCGTGAACGCCCGAATCGGTGCGGGATGAGCCGCACAATTCGAGGTCATGCCGGACGACCTCCTTGATCGCCTGGGTACAGAGCAATTGGATGGTGGGCAGTCCCGACCCGTCTGCCGGTCGCTCGCCTTTCCATGTCGCCGAATGTACCTGCTCCTGCCAGCCATAGTACTGCGTGCCGCGATAGGCGATGGTGAGTTTGTAACGTTGGAGCGGTTCGGGCACGTCGATGAAAGTATAAACCCATATGCCTGTTAGCGTTAGCCCCACAGGCCCACTGCCCACCGCCAACTGCCCACTGTCTTTTCACTTGTTGCATTTGTTGCACCCGTTTTGACCCATGCGAAAAACGTAACCACTGGCCGCCGCGAGACTTGTGATTTTTCGCATCGCTGGATGTTGCGCGCCAGCGTGCAACTGTTGCAACTCCTACCTTTCCGGCCGGAGTTCAATCCTTCCTTTTCACTTGCCAGAGAGCGACGCCGCGCGCGGAAACACGATGACGCATCCCAAACGCAGCAAAAACGACCATTTGACTATATCCCCGAAAACCCCAAAAGTCGGCGGAAATACAGGCAAAATCGCTCAATATTCGAACAGCGAAAGTTGTGAAGAAGGTCGCAGCGAAGCTGCTGGCGCGAATGATTTATCTTCGAGTGCGCCTTCTGCGAGTTCATCAAGAGCCAATGAGTCTCCATGTTCTTCATTGCACGCGAGCAATTGCCCTATGATCGTGATTTTACGATCATTTCGGGAAAGCGCGAAGCCCGCCTTCGCCAAGCGCTGCAACTTCTTACGCGCTCGATTCAAAGCTTGAATGGTCGACGAAGTCCTTTTATCGGGTTTGCCGGAACTCTTTCGGCAGACGAGGATGATGTCCAGTTGAATGGGGTCCTTTGCCTGGAACTTGGGCGTGGCGACAGACATTTCCGCCTTAACAGGGTGCGCGTTCACAATGACAAAACCCGCACCGCGGATGGCTTTCGCCAGAGAATGCCACCCTTCTCGACGGGAGTGGTGGTAAGTGAAGGCAAGCAAGCCATCTTCACATAGAACCCGGTGGCATTCGGCGAGGACGTCGCGCAATTTACTCTCAAACCGCAGCGAATCCACATCCTGCACTTCGGATGCGTGTCTCGTCGATTTTGCGTTATTAACGGCACTGTGGTCGTCGATTTGCTGCCACGCGTGGAAGAAATCAGCAAGTTCGGAGTAATGGACGTTGTCGAAGAACGGCGGGTCGGTCACGACGAGGTTGACAGACCCATCGGGGAGCGAAGTATGGGCAGAATCGCCGGTAGAAAGATAGATCGCACGATTGTCAAATGGCAACTTTGTAGGCCAGTCGCGCTCGACCAGGCCGCTGAACGGGAGCGAGCAGACTCTGGCGGGCGACGACTCTCCATTGATCTCCGTCGGTGCTTCTCTGTAATCGATCGCGCGCAACAGGCGAGAACGCAGAAGGTTAGAAAACCCACCGGAGCTTTTTGGTGTACCCCAGACGTTGGCCTCTAGGGGCGTTCGTTCGGGCTTCAAAATATGGTGAGAGAACATGTGCCGCACTGCACCCGTTCCCTCTCCCTTGTAGGAGGCGAAGAGGTTATTGAATTCCAGCGTGGCTGAGAAAAGCATGAGTAACGCGTCGCGTGCAGCGGTGTCGGACAAGTCGACGATGGCGGCGCGGAGCCAGCCAAGCGCGAGGAGCTGACGGTCATTGAAGAAATCGACCCAGCGGTGGAAATTATAGTTCATCGCCTGTCGAGTGTTGAACCCCTCGGTGAGCCTAAGCGTCGGAAGTTTAATGCGTTCTGCTTTTAGTTCTTCAGCCAACCGTCTGCCGGAATCCGCGTAGGATGAAATATCGTCGTCGGTCGCGGGAAGGTACTCCTTGCGACCGTCACTGCACAACACTAGTTTGCCGAACAGACGAAAACGTGGCGGTGAATCGCCAATCGCATCCAACACCTTGAATGTCGAGCGACACGATGAGCAAGTCGCTTTGGCTCCAGAAGTGTTCCCGATCGTGGCATTGAAACGATGACTACAACCGGCGCAAATCACGTCATCCGGGGACTCAGTGATCGGAAAGATAATCGCGCAGTGCGGGCAGCGCACTTGCACATGCGACTTCCGATCGGGATGGGCGTTTCGAGCGACGATGTGAGAAGGAAACAGGTCCAGTTCCTCGGCGCAATCAGGGCAACCTGCCTGCATGACCCAGAAATGATACAAGACCTCACAAGAGTATCCTCGCGAATCGGTCGACCGATAGAGATCGCGAATTTTCTGTTCGACCGTTTCAGATAGCTGATCGAACGCGGCGAGAATGCGCCGCCGATCCAGCGGACCAAGTGATACTCGAACGGACCGCGCAGCGACGGGATTAATGTCCCGTCCCACCGCGGTCATGCCCAGTTTATGCGCTTCGCCAACGGTGGTTCCCGATCCCATGAACGGGTCGAAAACCGTAACATCGTTGAACGCGTGCTGACTATAGAACGCCTCGCGAAGATCCGAATCGTCTGAAAGAACGCTACCGAGAAGAATTCCTCGAAAAATAGAGCCGAGACGTTGCGCCCACCATTTGTGAATGTGGTACACAGGCCGGTGAATTTCCTTGCGCCAACTTTCCCGTTGGGCTAGTTGAGAGAGAAACTCGAAGGCGAATGCGTCCGACTCGATCAACCGGGCGTCAGGGTTTCTAGTCGTCGGATTCATCATCGGCGACTTCAACCTTTCCGGGCGGAAAGCTCTTCATTGAGACGGCATTCCTCGGTGCGCCCTTCATTCGCCACGCCGTGAAGAAATGTTCCTTGCCCGCGTTAGGATTGGCGATGAGTTTTGGCGATAGATCATCCGTGGGACGGTCATACGTGTATCCGACGACCAATCGATCGCATTCCCGCCGGCATAGTTCTCCGACCTTCACCAATCCCGGAGCCTTTATGTCGTTGGGCAAAATCAATGTCTGGTGATGAGCCATGCCATCAGCCAAATTGAATGGCGTGGGTACAACATACATTCGCCTTGCGCGGATGAGGATATCGCCGTAACTTCCAAAGCCCTTAACGCTCTTGTTGCGGCGGTGAGGTTCGCGGTCTGCGTTCAGAAAGTCGCCGTGGCAAATGACGAGGTCGAGAACCGGGTATGAAGCACCGTCGGGATTACTTGGATAGCGACCAAAAACGTAGTAGATGGATCGCCCGTTATGCTGACCGGTCGGTAGTTGGCTGTTGCTGTCGAAGCTGGCTTCCCGACCGGGATAAGCCAATCCTTTGACTTCAAAGCCATCTGTGAACTTGACCATGCGGAAGTCTGGATAGCTGTTTCTGCCGCCGCTCTCAAAGTTCTCCTCCAAGGCATTCATCCGGTT
>JBGSMH010000692.1:0-5290 GCA_041740275.1 Phycisphaerae bacterium | reverse complement strand
CGACGCTTGCCTTGCGGGCAGGCTCGGCACGGAAGGTGACGAGTTTGTCGGCCTCGCCCGAGTGCCTGATGGTGACGCCCTCCTCGTATCGCCCCGGCTTGACGATGACGACGTCGCCGGGCTTGAGCTCACTTGCAGCGGCTTTGCCGAGGGTCTTCCAGGGCGAATCCTCGGCGCCCGTGTTGGCGTCGTCCGCCGATGCGTGGGCGGCATCAACGTAGTAGGTCGCCGCATGAGTTGCGGAACAGAACGCCAAACTCACGATTACTGACAGGACGCGTGTCTTCATTGGATTTTTCCTTCCTCAATTGCCTGATCGATACGCTGTAATTCAGCCTTGTTTGTCACGATTTTGCGAATTGCCTCAGCGGCCTGCACCATTTCGGTGACGCCGCTGGTGGGCTGGACTTTGATCTCGAGGTTGATTCGGTCACAGATGGCATCCGCCACTGGCGTGGCAACCGCAGTGTAGTCCAGCGGGCCTCCTTCGTATAACGGGCACCTGAACGGACAGCCGCGCCCGAAGAAATTGGCTTCTGTGAAGATGGGCCAGCGCTGGACGGGCACATAGAACAAATGGATCGGAATGCCCTCCGCTTTCATCGCCGAGACGAACGCCTTGCGCGAGGCACCGACGACTGCCTGATCGTATTCAAGGATCAGATTGTAGTAGACGCTTTGGGTGTTGGGCAGACCGGGGAGCGGTTGGATTCCATCGACCGACCCCATCGCTTCGAGCATCGCCGCGACATTTGCCCGGCGAATGCCGTTTTCCTCATCGAGTCGCTTGAGTTGCTCCTGCCCGATCGCCCCATGGAACTCGCTCATCCGCCAGTTGCGCGTGACGCTGGTCCAGGAGAATGCGCGCATGTCGCGGAGACGTTTGGCTGCGTCGGCGTCCGACGTGGTGACGATCCCGCCTTCGCCCAGTGACATGTTTTTCTTGTGCTGGAAGCTGAAGCAGCCATAGTGACCGATGGTGCCGACTTTTCGGTTCCTATGCGTGGCGCCGTGGGCGTGGGCGCAGTCTTCGATCACGACCAGTTTGTGCTCAGCCGCGATCGCCATCACCGCGTCCATATCGCAGGGATATCCATTGATATGTACTGGCATGATGCCGCGCGTGCGTGGGGTGATCTTTCGCCGCACTTCGGCTGGGTCGAGGCCCTGGCTTAACGGTTCGCTATCGACGAAGACGGGGATGGCGTTATTCTCGACAACCGCGCTGGCCGAGGCGACAAAGGTGTAGGCCGGTACGATCACTTCATCGCCACACCCGATGCCTGCGGCCGCTAGTCCGGCCTGAATCGCCAGCGTCCCGTTCGCAACCGCGACCGCATGGGCGACTCCGTGATAGTCCGCGAAGTCTCTTTCGAATTGCTCGACCTCTTTGCCCACCTGTGCGCAGTAGACATTGCTGAGTGCGACCCGCGCGACCGCGTCCCGCACGGGTTGGCCATACACTGGCCAGGTTGGCCAGGGCGTGTTTCGCACCGGTTTGCCACCCAAAAACGCCAGATTACTCATCCTGCAGTCTCCTCACGATTAACCCTAGCCCTTCCACCCGGGCGTGCCAATCGTGGACTCTTATGAAGTAATTGGGGAATCTTCAGGTCGCGATTTGGCCATCCGGGTCAGTTGCCGACCCGACCCACCTGCGAGGCATCGCGATACGCCACGGGTGTCATACCGGTCGCTTGCTTGAAGGTATGGTTGAAATGGCTGACGTCGGGGAATCCGACGCTTGGGGCAATGAGCTTTACCGGCTGGTCTGTACGCTCCAGTAGAAGGCGAGCCTGTTCGAGGCGACGTTCACAGACGTAAGCCATCGGCGGAGTCCCGATCACAGCCCGGAATCGAGACGCGAAATAGGTCGGTGCCAGGTGCGCGAGTCGGGCAAGGCTCACGACGCCGCAAGGCTCTGCGAAATGCCGATCGATCCACCCCTGAACGATTCTGATGCGCGAGGTGACGACATCGGAAGGCTCGGGCGTCTGGGTCTGAAGCATCAGTCGAAGGAAATGCACAGCCGCCTGTCCGGCGAGGTGCCCGAGCAATGATGCACCGCCAATCTCCCTGCGGTGCTGCTCGACCATCGCCTCCTCCGTGAGCCGCTCCAGTAGTCCTATGGTGTTGGGAGCGGTCACTTTCCGGACAGGAAGCGGGGCGGTCCATCCCTTCAACTGTTGAACGATCGACGCATGCGGTTCCTGAGCGACCGAAACCGATCCGAATACGTCGGGATGAAAATGGATCACCGCCATACGCAACCGGCGTTGGACCTCGATACCGTGGAACGTTCCTGCTGGCAGCAGCAGGATCTCACCGGCGGCCAGCGCGAGTGTCTGACCGTGCCCGAGGTGGTACAAACCCTCGCCGTTGAGGGCGACGTTGATTTCATGCTCCTGATGCTGGACCACCGCCTCGCGATAGTAGCTGGTGCGCCCGCTGAAACTGGCAAGGAGATTGGCCGGCGAATCAGTGAACCGCCGGATGAGTCGACCTGCCTCGGGTTGGGATGCACGATTCCGAGCCATTTGTTCATCTCTTCCATGTCATTGTTGATGACCCGAAGCCGAATGAGAATTATTCTACCAGAGGTCTGATTGCCCGCGAAGGTGGAATGTCGTCGTATGAACACAAACCCTAGGTCAAGCGGATGACGGGCGTGCTATTGATCGCGGCGTCCGAGCAAAATTCCAAGGCAATTCGGGAATAGGACAAAATTATCCTTTGTAGACTTGAAACCTGACCCAGACCTCACTATCTTTAATAGGACAATCCGATCCGAATAAGGTATTCGGTGGTTTTTTCGGCTTTTGGCGCGAGGGATGTGAACGATGTATCAGGTGCGGTTTCACGGACGCGGCGGGCAAGGTGTCGTAACGGCGGCGGAACTGCTGTCGGTGGCGGCGTTCCTGCAAGGTCAGCACGCACAGGCGTTTCCGTCCTTCGGGTCTGAACGCATGGGTGCCCCGGTTGCGGCGTTTTGCCGGATCAGCGAAAAGGAAATTCGTATCCGCGAACCCGTCGCCACCCCCGACGCACTGATCGTCCAGGACTCCACCCTCGTCCGCAACGCCGATCTGCTGGCAGGACTGGACAACACCCAACTGGTGCTGGTCAACACCCGCCTACAGATGTCAGAACTGCGGGCCGACCAACTCAAGGCCAAAGTCGGGCTGGACAAGCTAGTCCTTCTGCCCGCCACCGAAATCGCACTGGAAATCATCAAACGCAACGTGCCCAACATCATCATGTTGTCGGCGTTTTGCTCGATCACCGGGTTGATCAGTTTCGACACGCTGGTCAAGGCGGTCCAAAGCAAGTTCAGCGGCAAGATCGCCCAGGCGAACATCACCGCCGCCGAAAAGGCGTGGGCGATGGTCGAACACCTGCGAACCGCATCGCTGCAAGAAAAAGTTAAGTCAGAGGTCGTCCATGCTTAAACAACTCGAAGGGTCTCACGCCGTCGCCGAAGCCATCGCCTTGTGCAGGCCGGAGGTGATTAGCTGTTATCCGATCACGCCGCAGACGCACATCGTCGAAGCCCTCAGTGCGATGGTGAAAAAAGGCACGCTGGCACCGTGTGAATACATGACCGTCGAGAGCGAGTTTGCCGCGATGAGCGCGCTGATTGGCTCCAGTGCGATGGGTGCCCGATCCTATACCGCCACCAGTTCCCAAGGCCTGTTGTATATGGCTGAGGCACTGTGGAACGCATCGGGGCTTGGACTTCCGATCGTGATGACCGACGGCAACCGCGCGATCGGCGGGCCGATCAACATCTGGAACGACCACTCTGACACCATGGCGATGCGGGATTGCGGCTGGATTCAACTCCATGCCGAATCCAATCAGGAAGCCGTCGATCTGCACATTCAGGCATTTAAGCTTGCCGAGCAGATTTCCATGCCTGTCATGGTCTGCGTCGACGGGTTTATCCTGACCCACGCCTATGAGCGGGTCGATATCCCGGATCAGGCGCAGGTGGATGCGTTTTTGCCCCCGTATGAGCCGCGTCAGGTGCTCGACCCCAACGACCCGATCAGCATCGGTGCCATGGTCGGCCCGGAGGCGTACATGGAAGTGCGGTATTTGCTGCACGAACGTCATTTGCAGGCCTTGGACGTGATCCCACAGATTTCTGCCGATTTTGAGCGGCAATTCGGTCGCATCGCTGGCGGATTGGTCCGGCCTTATCGCTGTGACGATGCCGAGACGATCGTCGTCGCGATGGGTAGTGTGAACGGGACGATTCAGGACTCGATCGATGATCTTCGCGACGCCGGTATGAAGATCGGGAGCATGAGCATCTGCAGCTTCCGCCCGTTCCCGCTCAAGGCGATTCGCGCGGTGCTGGAGAACGCGACCCGAGTCATCGTGGTCGAGAAGAATCTTGCCCCCGGCTTGGGCGGCATCCTGGCCAGCAATATCCGCATGGCGTTACGCGGGATTGCCAAGCCGGTATCCACAGTAATCTGCGGCCTGGGTGGCAGGGCGATCATGAAAAAGAGCGTTTCGGAGACCTTGACCAAGGGTCACAAGGACCAACTCGAAGACCTGTCGTTTATCGATATGAACTGGCCGGCGATCGAGCGGGAGCTGGCGCGGGAAAAGACCGACCGCAAGTCGGGCCCGATGCCCGAAAACCTGCTGTATGCGGTCAATCAGGACGTGATGCCCGAGCCAGTCAATTAAGGAGATTTTCGATTTTGGAATTGCGATTTGCGATCGATAACGCTTCTGTCATTCGATCTCAAATCTGAAATCAAAAATCGCAAATAACAACAAATGACCGAACACGTGAAGTTTTATCAAACCGGGACGTTTACCGTCGGCAATCGTCTGCTCGATGAGGCGCGTCGCACCGTCCAGTCGATGGTGGGTCGCCACAACTCGCTCAACAGCGGCCACCGCGCCTGTCAGGGTTGCGGCGAAGCCCTGGGCGCACGCTACGCGGTCGATGCCGCGATGGACGTGACCAAAGGGCAGATGGCGATCGTAAACGCGACGGGTTGTCTGGAAGTCTTTTCGACGCCTTACCCGCAAAGCTCGTGGCAGGTGCCGTGGCTGCACTCGCTGTTCGGAAATGCCCCCGCAGTTGCCTCCGGCATGGCGGCGGCGGCGAAGGTCAAAGGTAAGGATATCCGCATCATCGCTCAGGGCGGCGACGGGGCGACGGTCGATATCGGCTTCGGCTGCCTCTCGGGCATGTTCGAGCGTAACGACGACGTCCTCTATATCTGCTACGACAACGAAGCCTACATGAATACCGGCGTGCAGCGAT
>JBGSMH010000691.1:0-5964 GCA_041740275.1 Phycisphaerae bacterium | reverse complement strand
GTGCCCATCCTGGACCGCATGGGCAACCGGCTTTGCTCGCTGGTCATCTGGCCGACAATCCAACGGTAAGATTATCCCTTGCGGCGGCGGGGCGTTGGGTCTACAAACAATTGTGTGAAGTTTGAACGATCCGCAGGCGTTGTATTGTTTCGAGATGTACCCCAGGGGCGTCGATTTCTTCTGTTGGACTATGGAAGCCATTGGGATTTTCCCAAGGGACACGTCGAATCCGGCGAAGACGACCCAACCGCCGCCCGGCGTGAACTGCGCGAAGAGACTGGGATCGTTGATATCCACTTGATCGAAGGTTTCGGGAAAGAAATCGAATACTTCTTCCGGGGTCGCAAGGGCGGATTGATTAAAAAAACCGTAGTTTTCTTCCTTGCCTCCACCGAGGTCGCAGCGGTCACGCTCTCCAAAGAGCATGTCGGTTACGCCTGGGCGACGGAGTCAGAGGCAATTTCCAGACTGAGCTATACCAACGCCAGGGCGATCCTAAAGCAAGCCGCCGAGCATCTGCTGACGGGAAAATAGCTTTTTGCTATCTGACCATAGATGGAATGATGTGTTGCGGACGAATCCAATGCTTGCCTTCTGCTCATCTCGTGCGAACAATTGGAGGTCTCGGCATGGATCATCACATTGCAGTTATTGTCCGACCAACAAAATCGGTTGCTAGGCGACCACATCGAGCGGCTTGCCACCAGTGCCCTTGAAGCACCTGGATTGGCGTCGTTGTCTGAGTTGCTCAAGCTCTACGTCCGCCATGGCGGGAAGCGAATCCGTCCGCAGTTGACCATCTGGACATACCAGTACGCATCCAGTGGGCAGGATCAAACAGTCCCGACTGCGGTGATGGATGTCGCCGGGGCGTGGGAGTTGTTTCACGCGTTTCTGTTGATTCACGACGATATCATCGATGGGTCGGACTACCGGCGCGATCAGCCTGCGTTGCATCGGCAATTGCAGTCGTTGGATAGCGACTCGCCACGGTTTGGGATGAATCTGGGGATTGTCGCCGGCGATCTGATGTATGCCGCGACGCAAAAAGTCCTGTCGCATCTGGAGGTCTCAGATGCAGCTTACCGGCAGTTGCATCAGTTGTTTGCCAACGTCGCGTCGCTGACGGGGTTTGGTCAGGCGGTGGATATCCTTCAGTCGCATGTGCCGCTCGGCGAGTGTGACGAGCAGACGCTGCTTCGCGAATACCACTGGAAAACTGCGGCCTACACGTTTGAAGGCCCGATGCTGTCGGGCGCGATATTAGCTGGGCTGGGCGAGTCGCCTCGACAAGCGATTTCGCGATTCGCGCTATCGCTGGGTCAGGCATATCAGTTGCAGAATGATCTGCTGGATCTGGCCCGACCTGCCGCTGAGGGGTGTGATCTGGTTGAGGGCAAACGGACGCTGACGATCCTGCGAGCGCGGGCTTCGCTGGATGGCGAGGCGCAGGATCGATTTGATGCCCGGATTGCCCGTATCCAGCACGCCGCGATGCCCACTGCGGTGCGGATGGCGGAGCAATTGCGGACAGAACTGCTTTCCAGTGATGCGACTTTGCAGACCCAATCGACGATTGAGGCGCTGGTCGCCGAGTCCGCCCGCGCCGCCGCAGATCGGTCGCTGCCTGCATCACTTTCGGCGGCGATGACGAGCATGCTCGATAAGCTGTCGCGCGCGTATTTCGTACCCGTTGCCACTGCGATCGGTCAAACCTAAATCATGGCTTTCTTGCACCGCACGCACGTGACTTGAATGCAGGGCTCAATGTGGGCGGTGGCGTTACCGACGCCGAGCGTCTGTTCCATTTCATATTCGATGTGGCTGGCGGTGGCGTGTCCCTGGGCGACAACCATATGGGCAGGGACGACCAGGTGAAAATCGACCCAGTGGTAGCGTCCGCTGTGCCGGTGTCGCAGTTTGTGGTAGCTGCAGATGCGCGGTTCGATTCCGGCGTCGCCGACGTGGGAATCGAGGATCGCCACAAGGGTGCGCTCGTCGGCCAGGTCTTGTTCATCCATCAACCCCCCAAACGCCCGGCGCAGCAGTCGCACGCCCATCAACGCGATGTAAAAGCTCATCAGGATCGCCATCACCGGGTCGGCCAGTGCCCAGCCGGTGGCTTTCACGACGGCCAGTGCGACCAGCACCGCAACGCTGGTGACCGCATCGGTCAGCAGATGATGCCCGTCGGCCTCCAGTGCCATGGACCCCTGAGCACGTCCGGTGCGGACCAGCATCCAGCCAACGCCAGCGTTGATGATCATCGCCGCCACGATCAAGAGCAGACCCAAATCGATCCGCATCGGTTCGATCTGACGAAACAGCAATACGTCGATGGTGCGGACGAAGATGAAGACCGCCGCCAGCAGGATCATGCCGCCTTCGAGTCCGGCACTCATGAACTCGACCTTGCCGTGCCCGTACGGGTGTTTTTCATCGGCCGGGAGGTGTGCCAACGCCAGTGCCCATAGTGCGACGATCGACGCCAGCACATTGACGATGCTCTCGACCGCATCGGAGAAGATCGCCGACGACCCGGTGAGCCAGTAGGCGGCGAATTTGATCGCTAGTAACAACAGGCCCACGGTGATCGAAATGACTGCGGCGCCGAACTCGGGTCGTGGGATGTGTCGAAACGCCAGCATTGGATCGGCCATGATAAGCGCAAACTGCTGCGACACGCAATATGCATCAGGCGGCCGGATCGTTATTATGTCGCGTCAAAGGGATTTGGGCTTCAATCAGGGATTGGGTGACTTCGGAATTAGGAAATGCTGCTTTGCTTGTTACCTCGACGCCGCCCGCGTCGCGGGTGAGGTGCGTCGATTGGTTGCGCGGGTTGGCGGTGCTGGTGATGATCGAATGTCACGCCCTCGTGCTTTTGCTTCCGGCTCACGACAACGACGCGGCACGACACTGGTTCAACGGCATTAACGGGCTGGCGGCACCGACTTTCATCTTTTGCGCGGGGTTCGCACTTGCGCTGGGGTTCGGACGTGTGCGACAGGATCGCGATGCCAGACGCGCGCGTGTGGTCCGAACGCTCAAGCGCATCGGGATCGTGCTGATCATCTCGCTCCTGCTGAAGCACCTGTTTTGGCAGCCATTTTCGCACCCGGTGCGGTTTCTGTGGCTGAACGTGCTGGATTGCATCCTGCTCTCGATGCTGGCGATGATGCCGGTGTTGCTTTTGCCGCGCTGGCGCGGGGCAGTGTTGGTGATCCTGTCGCTGCTGACGTTTGCCGTCGCGCCGATGGTGGCGTCGCCTAGGGATTTTGGGTGGTTGAACCCGATCCTGAATAATCGCCTCTACGTCGACACCTGGCCGCTGGTGCCGTGGGCGGGATATGCCTTTTGTGGCGGGGCGATCGGCATCCTGCTGGCGACTCGTCCTCGCGTGCGAACGATCCTGCTCGGTTGGATCGTGTTGGGCGTCGTCGCCTTTGCCGCCACCGAAATCGCACCGCTCGTGCACTCACTCACCGAATCCTATGATCCCTATCTCCTGACCAACATCGGCCAGCGCCTGCTTTGCATCGCCATCGCTGGGCTGGCTCTTCTCGGGATCGAGCAACTGGTCCGTTTTTACCCGCTGATCGGGCGCAACCCCGTGCTCTGGTTGATTGACCTGTTTGGCCGTCAGTCGCTGGTAGCGTATGTGACGCACCTTCTGCTGTTGTTTTGTCCGAATCTGATCCCTACCGTCCCACGCATCTGGTACACCGCCGACTGGGGCTTGTTCGCGGTGCAAGCGATCGGGCTGATCGTAATCACCGCGTCGGTCTGCTACCTATACGATCAGCGGAACAGGCGAAGCGTGCCAATCCTTGTCGCTACAGGCCCGCTCGAACCTGAGCCGCTCCCTGACACATCGCCGTGAGTTTCTGTCGGGCGGCCCAGCGGGCGGTCTGACTCAGCCCGCAATCGGGCGCGACGCTCAACCGGTCGGCGGGGCAGTATTTCAGGCAAAGCTTGATCCGCTCAACGATGTCCGGCACCGTTTCGATATAGTAACTCTTGACGTCGATGATCCCGACCGCAACATCCTTGGTCCTGGCGATCTGCTCAATAAGCTCAATCTCCGCAAACTCACGGCTGGCCATCTCGACGTGAATCTCGTTGACCTTCATGTCCAGGAATGCCGGGAACATCGGGGCATATTTGCGAAGCCCGACGGCGTGGCCCTTATAATTGCCGAAGCATAGGTGCGTACTCAGATTGCACTTACCGACCACACCTTCGACCGTTCGATTGAAAATATCGACGTAGCGCTTCGGGTCTTCCTTGTGGGCGTAGCACGACATCGACGGCTCATCGACGGTGATCTCCGTACAGCCGGCGGCGACGAGTTTAACTAGTTCCTCGCGCACAAACGGCAAAAGCGCCTCGGTGATCGCGTAACGATCCTTGTATTGCTTGTTGGGCAGCAAACGACCCGAAAGCGTGTAGGGACCGGGAACCGAAGCCTTCAGTGTCGGACCGGCCGGGGCGAGGCGTTTGAGACGTTCAAACTCTTCGATCGCGCCCAGTCCGCGGGGAGCCAGCAGATCGCCAATGATCGCGTGCTTGCCGCGCTGATCGTGCGCAGGCGGTCCCCATCGCCGCGGCGGGGTGCTCTCCAAGTGAATGCCCTGCAAGTATCCGTAAAACGACAGGTTAAAGTCCAGCCGCGACTGCTCGCCATCGGTGATGACATCCAGCCCTGACCGGACCTGATCGGCGATCGCACAGACGACCGCGTCATCCTGCATCTCTGCAACATCGGCGCTGCCGAATTGATCGAGATGGTTTGATGCATACTCCAGCCATGCCGGGAACGGGTAACTGCCAATAACGGTGGTGCGAATCAGTTGGTCTTTCATTGTGTTTCTCCTCGTGTTTGTGATTCACCCGTTCCGATTACATCGTCGCCAAAAATCTTGCGGACAAAGCGTTGGTCCTGGAGCAATATCTCCGGCTCGGCGGCGGGGGATTCGAGCACCATCCAGCCGTCGTAGCCGATGGACGCCAGTGCATCGCGATAGGCGACCCAATCCACCCGGCCAGCCCCCGGGCGGGCGTCGCCGGTGAAAGCCTGTGACTCTTTGATGTGTATCTGCCTGATCCGATCCCCCAGTAACCGCACCTCGGCGGCGGGGTCGGCGTCGCACCAGGTCATGTTGGCGACATCGTAATAGACGCCCATCGCAGGCGATCCGACCGCGTCGATCATCTCCGCCAGTTGCGGCGCGGGTGTGACGCCTTCGTACGCGATGACGACGTTGCGATCCTCGGCGTACTTGGCCAGCGGTTTGAGTCGTTCCACCACCGCCTGACGATGGGTCGCGCCTTTGGGCTCATTGAAAAAGAAGAACGGCAACAACATCAGCGGCGCGCCCAACGCTGCGGTACGGTCGACAGCGCGACGCACTTCGGCGTCGGCCTCTTCGCCGCGCCACCAAGTCGCCAGCCCGCCGCTGTTGTGTTCGCCAAGGACCGTCGAACAGATCGTCACTGAATGCTCAGCCGACAGCGAGAGTATTTGTGCGACGCGCGGATGATCGGGTTGTTTGCACTCGGCGATCGGCAAATTGATCTCGATTCCCGCCAGCCCGATCGACGCGGCTTTGGCGAATCGTTCGGCATCATTTGATCCCTTGATCACGTTGTCCATTGCACCCAATTTCATCACTTGGTTCCTCCAACCGTCGTGTACAACTTGGCCAGACGATGGGCGTGTTCATCGTACGCACTTTCAAAGAGCGATTTGGCGCGGTCAGCACCAACCACCGCCCCGGCGCTGAGCACCTTGGGCGGCTGACCCAGGCGGGTCAGTCGGTCTGCCAACTCGGCTTTTATGGTGTTGATCAGCAGACACCCGCCGACGGTCGATCCGGGTGCGACCGGCGTATCCAGCCCGTCGATGGTTACCATCGCATCGCCGACCGGAGCGCCGGTGTCCAGCACCAGATCGCTGAAATC
>JBGSMH010000690.1:0-7041 GCA_041740275.1 Phycisphaerae bacterium | reverse complement strand
CGGTGCGGAGCAAATGCTCGCCCCAGCCCGGCCCGCCGTCGCGCGAGGTGATCGTGGGGGCGTAGGTGAGGTCAGAGAACTGACCGTCTGGACGGATCGTCTTGAGGTGAGCCTCGGTCACGGTATCGAGTCGGGCGATTTCTTTCGGATCATCTAGTTTCAGATACTGGATCGCCCATCTCCGTTCCAGTTCATCCGCCTGAGCGGAGGCTGGCGAGCGTGCTTCCTCGGCTGCACATCCGCCCGCGAGGAGCAGATTCAGCAGACAGACCATCGAAAGTATTGGTTTAAGCATGTGTTTTCCCGGGCTATGGCGACCCGTTGTGACGGGTGACCCTGCAACGACTCAAATCAGGCCGCTTGCGGCCATGACTCATGGTGCGACTGGCTTTGCGCGATCATCGGCGGCAAACCGAATCGTATACTTCAATCGATCGGTCGCCTGGATCGTCACCAACTGATTGATCATCCCGACCTGAGATTTGCCGGGCGTTGGTAGGTCAGGTGTGACCTTGTTGTCAAAACTGATGGAGAACGTCACGCCATCGCGGGAGAGCTCGACCTTTCCAGCCGATGTAATCAATTCTTCGTTTTCACGAATCAGCAACGGCAATTGCTCGGTGAAATCGCCGGTCTGGTCTACAGTGATCTCGATGGAATCAGGACCCATCAGGACGGTCTTACGACCCGATTCACCGAGCGGATACGAGAACTGGATCGGGCCGTCCGCCAGGTTGCCCATGCCTGGTGCGGGGGTGATGACGGTCCCGGCAATGGTAATTTCGGCCTGGACGTCGGCCCCCTTCTCGAAGGGTTTGTCCGTACCGGCAGGCTGCGTACCCCATGCCAGATTGGTCCCGCCCACGCTCTGCAGGATCGTGCCGATCTTGGGATTCCAGATCAGGCCGATGCCATAGTGCTGTCGGGTTGGCTGGCGAATCTTGCCTGAATTAAAAGAAACATAGTAGGACGGTCGACGGACGAAGGTGTGAGCCATCGGCCTGGGATCGGTCGCTTGAAAGTTGAAATTGTCTGTCGCCAGATACGGAAGTTTGTCGATTTGCGCTTTTCTCTCGGCTTCGGTCGGGAAATAGGGGTGCAGATCATGCAGTGACTCCAGAAAATCTGCCGGCTGATAGGCATAGGCGTTGGGCAGTTTCAGTTCTGGCCAGACACCCCAGCTTGTCTGGAGTTTTGCCCTCTGCGCTTGCTGCGTCTGAGCAAACTCGGACGCGGTTTGGGAAAACGCCCGCCCGGCCTGGACCCGCTGCGACCACGGGCGATTGTTGAATTCGAACCGGGTCTTGCTGGTGCGTGTCAACGGTCCGGCATTGAGAAAAAACGTGTCGGCATCCGGCTGCTTGACGACGTTGTAGGTCAGCCAACGTTCGTACTGGGACATCTCCGCGTCGAGTGCTGCCCGAAGAAACGCGAACTGCGGCTTGTCGAGGTAGTGGGCGGCAAGCCGCAGGACATTCTCATGAACCCCGGTATACCCGGCATCCGGACCGCCTGCTTCGTACAGATACCCGGCGGGGCTTTGCAGCGGCTTGATATTGTCCTGAACTGCCTTCTTCAGCGCTTCCATCATTTCGGTGTCGTCGGGATGGGAAAGCAGATACGACATGGAGGCGACATATGCCCCGCCGCCGTATTGATTCGACCAGTCGCGGGCCGCTTTGATCAGGCGTTCGTCTTGCAGGATCGCCATGATCGACTTCCGTTGAGCGGCCGTCACACGTTTGAGCAGATCGGCGTCGATCGTTGGCTCGCCTTTATTCAACAACTCGAGGGTTTGCGACATGAACATGGCGCCAAAGCTGGTCGCGGGCAGATTGAAGCCCCCTTCCTTGTACTCTGCGAGCCATCCGTCAGGGCTGTGGCGCGTCAGCCAGAACTCGAGCATGGCTTCAAGTCGCTTCTTGACCGCTTCACTGCCGCGATACTTATTCCAGGGTCGATCGACCGTGTAAAAATACGCGAGCGCAAGATGGTTCTCCATGATGCGCGCGTTGTACGGTTTGTTATCTTCGGGGTTGCGATTGACCTTGATGTCGAGAAAGCCTCTGTTCTCACCCTGCTCAACAACCCCATTGGCCACGGTGCTGAAGTACGCCAGCATGCGCGGGATATCCAGTTCACGGTCGGTGAAGTCTTCGATCTTGACCCCAGACCAATCCATTGTCGGGACTTTTTCCCACTCCGCCTGCGACGACGCCGCCACGGAAAGTACGACGCACGCGACAATTTTTGCAAAACGATTCGGCATGGCTTTTTTAACTCCTCAAAAGGCAAACACAAGACACGACGATGCAATCAACGAACCCGCCGACGCAGCAGGAGCGATGCGGCCGCCAGGACTGCGATCGACGCCGGTTCTGGAATAATCCGCACGGTCCCATTTCCAACTAGGCTGTCGTCCCCATCGTAGGCGACGCGCAGATCGGACAGAATGAAGGCTGGGCTCAAAGGATATGCGCCGGGCACGAGTGTCGGATCATAAAGTTGACCGAGCGGATAAACGCCGCTGGCCAGCGTACCGAGGGCACGGAACAGTTCGTCTCGACTTGAGTCGGCAAATCCGCCCGACCCAGGCACGGTCAGCCCGGCGGTCAGATATCCGTCCCCGTCTGCGGGATCGCCGATGGAGTTGTTCGCCCCTCGGGAGACAATGCTAAACGCCGCCAGCGTGCCCGCGCCGTCGGTGTCGAGCGTGGCTTGTCCCGTGGCAACGTCGATGACCACGTCGGGGACACCATCACCGACGATGCCCAACGGTGCAGCCATAGCAAGAGGTGCAGTTGCGGCAACGATCGCGATGAATTGCGGAATATGTGTGCGAAACATCAGTTTTTCCTCTATTGGTAAAAGCCCGTATTGAACATCCCGCTGGCAGTCAGAAGGTTCAGATCGGTGCTGGTCGTGAATCCGTTGTAGTTCCAGTCGCCGGTGGTCCACTGGGTTCCGGCCATCGGTGCGCCTCGGAATCCGGCGCGGGTGAGGAAATCGAGATCGACGCGGGTCACCGCACCGTTCATGTTTCCATCCCCGATCGCGGCGTACCCGACGCGGATACTGACACCTGAGTCATAGATACCAACGGTCCGATAGGCGACGCCCGTTGACTGGATGATTCTTGGTGCGCCGCTCGATCCACCGGCGCGGTTGCCATTGACGACAGCGGGATAGAGCGAAGCAAAAGGTGATACGCCGGTGTACGCGATTTCCAGTACGTTTCGCGTCACATCCAGTACGCCAGTCCCCGTGATCGAAACGCCACTGACTGCCATTACGCGCCGCACCGGGGTGTCGAGTTTGAGCGTGCCGGCATCAACGGCGATCGAGGCGATTGCGATATCGCCTGCGATCGACCATGTACCCGCATCGGACTTGATCAAGTTGAGATCGAACCCGCCGTTGCCACGGATATACCCAGCGATCGCCGCCGTACCGCTTCCCCGCAGGTACAGCGGTCGATCATAGGTTTGTGGGGTGATCTGTTCGATATTGCCAGCGATACTCAGTGTACCGTTGTCGGTTTGAAGCCCGTATCCCAGCCCGCCGCTGACAGTGCGGATGCTGTTGGTAATGGCGTTTGAGCCAGCGATACTGACCACGTGGGCCGGGATCGCGCCGCCCCGGGCTTCAAGCGTAAGCACATCGCCAACCGTGACGTCACCAATGAGTTCAAGTCGTCCACTGTTGGTTCCGCCACGGATGATCGTCCCGCCTGCGGTTGAGCCCAACGCCCCGTCGCTGGCGACGCGAATCGCACCGCCGATGATGCTCGTGCTGCCTGAGTACACACTGACGCCCGACAGGACTATCAATCCAGAGCCGATCTTTTCGACCGTCACCATGCCCACCCCGTCGCGGATCGAACCATCGAACGCACCCGATCCATTCGCAGCACCGAGCGTAAGCTGAGCGCTGACACCGGAGTTGGTGACGATGCCCGCACCATCCAGTGCGTCGATGACGGTATTGACCCCGCCCAGATCGAGTGTGCCAGTGAGTTGGACGTCGGTGTCTGTCGGCAACGCCGCCCCAGAGGCAACGATCAACCGCCCACTGCCGGCAACGACCAGTGAGACGGTTGAAAATGAGGGGCTTGACGACGAAAGCGAATCATTTCCCTGACCAGCGTGCAGTTTCGCTATCTCCGCACCAAGCGTGTTGATCGTACGTGTACCGATTGAAATTGCCGTTGACACGATCGAGATTGCATCATCACCGTCGCGATCGCGAATGATGATGGTGTCAGTGCCCAATCCGCCATTGAAACTGAGCCCCACATCGGGCAGCGGATCGCCTCCCGTGTAGTCGATCTCCAACGTATCGTCGCCGCCTACTGTATGGATCGAAACGCTCGGGACCGCCAGCGGATTCCACTGCGCCAGCGGGGTGGTTTCACCGGCTCGGAACAGCTGCGCGATCGAACCGTTGCGAATGACCCGCAACTGATCACCAGCGTCCGTTGTTGTGACGCTGACCGGTACCGGAGGAATCTGGGCGGTCTGATAGTCGAGGGACAGCCAGTCGACAGCGGCGTTCCCGGCGATCGCCAGGTTTAGCTTTCCGTCCTGTAACTGCTGGACCTGAGTCGGCGTCAGGATCAGTTCTTTGGCAACCGGATCCGACGCGATCGTTCCCCAGCCAAGGCTGGCATAGGTCTGCCCCGTGGTCGAATCGAGATAAAGCAGGTCACTGGTGGTCGGACTATCGGATTTAAGAGCGACGGTCAGGCGCGCGCGGGTGATTTCGTGCCCGCCAGGGATCTCCAGATTCAGCGTCGCTGCCACGACCCGGTTCGTCGTTGAGTCATCAAAACCCTTGACGGGTCTTTGCGTAACGGCGGCGATCTGAGATTGCCACGAGGGTTCCACACCGGGCGTGTCGCTGGTGTCCCCGGGCAGGTACGCGTCGATATCTCCCGCCCATGCCTCGAATGCTTTACGCGGCGTCCAGGTTGCCAGCGACGTGACGGCAGGTATTTGTGTCGGAGCCAACTGACCTTGTTTCAGCGGGACCATCCACACTGCCAGACGCTCATTGGTCGAACCGTTGAAACGAATCGTGAGTTTGCTGGTCCCACTATTGCTCGCCTGTCCCGGCACGACCGGGCTCGATGCCAGCGGTACGGCCTGGGTGACACTGAACGTCGCACCCGTCCCGCTGAGGATACGACACCACAGGCGGTTCGTCCCATTGCTGATGATTGCGGTCTTGCCGCCATCAAGGATGCTCACGCGGGACGCGGCCTCCGCCCACGGGACCGGAATGTGCATGAACCAATAAATCTCGGGAGAGGTTGGCGAAGTGATCTCATCCTGCACGAGCACGCTTCCGTCGTCGCGATCCAGTCGGAATCCGCGTTGCACGGTGGAGACGCGCATTTTGGAATAGAGCGACGACAAATCCATCACCGCAATCGACTCTGCCGCCGTCGAAAGGCTGCGTTTGACGGTGGCGTACGCATCGCCTTTATAGACTTGATCGGCATTGAGCACCCGCTCATTGGCATCGGCGGAGGACAGATAGTCGTTGTTGGTCGGGTTGATGACCAGCGTATTCTGACCCTCGGCCCGCTTGCGATAGACGCCATAGTTCGTTCCGCCCACCTGGGGGAGCGAATAATCGTCACGCGAGGTGTCGCGTGCCCAACGCGTGCCCAGCGCATCGAGGATAAAGTTTCCCCCATCAAGCTGGTCATGCAGGTCAATGCCTTTGAACCCGCCTTTGAATGCCAGCGATGTCGAGTCGCTGTTCCACGTGTCGCGCCAAATGTTGAGTTGTTCGCTGTAGGCGCGTTGTCCGCTGGTACCCCATTGGAGCAGTCGGTCGTTGCCCAGGAAAGCGTAGTCGTTGCGTTGCGCCGACGCGCCCGGCGAGACGCCACGCGCGTCATGCCAGAACAGTGCCCACGGCGTTTGAGCAACGCGATCGTGGACGACCTGCGCGATATCTGGTCGGTTGAAGCGGGTCGCCAGCCAGTAGTGGAACGGGTCGCCGTTTTGCGACCAGTCGCCATCATTGAACGGGAAAGTGTTGTTGGTGTTGTTGTTGACGGTGGTGCTGCCGTAGAGCAGGAAATTGGCATAGCCTTGGAAATTGCTTTCGTTCGACAAACCGTAATCCGTGCCGAGGCTGGACCACATCGCGGACATGAATCGGATGAGATACAACCCGCCGTAGCCTTGATAACCCGGCCCTTCGTGCCACCCCCCGTTCTCGGCATCGAAGTGGATCATCGATGACCTGATGACCGGATAGGCTACCCGCAAGAACGCCTCGGTCTCCACCTTGTAATATTCCGGCGCGATCGACAGCGCCGCCAACCCCGGCCCGCCCAGAGAGACAAACGACCAGTTGCCAAACCATTGCGACCAGTAATTGCGGGCATTGGCGGTGTCGGTGGCGGGCTTGATCGCTTTGAGATACAGCGCGTCGGCAATGCCCTTTCGCTCTGTGGGAGTGAACTGGTCGTACATCGCGTCGTAGCAAACGCTGATCCCTGCCGAAACCATGCCCGCGCCCAGGAACTGATTGCCACTATCCCAAGTGCTCCACTGGATGATGTTGGCGATGATCGCCTTGGCTTTATCGACGTACGGCTGAGCCGAAGCCATTCCTTCAATCGCGCCCACGAGGACATACGCCCCTGCCAGGAAATTGAGATTGTCTTCCAACCCCGCAAGCGTCGCCTGCGTCCCAACGGTCGGTGCAGAAGTGGGCGGCAGGGGCTCAGTCAGAAACGTGTTCGCGCTCGCCTTAACCGCATCGTATGTCGCCTGAAACTCCCCGCCCGCACTGACCAGCACTTTGGCGCGAGCGACCATCTGCGGGGTGATCAAGATTCGGTTTCGCGAGGTGGATGCGTTATCTAATGTACCTGTCGCGGGCATCGGGGTCTCCGTGCCAAACGGTTCGAGCGTGCTACCGTCAATTACTGTGAGAGTGCTTGATCGTGGCGTGATCCAGGCGACTGACCAGTGATCGAAGCCGCCCCACTCTTTATGCAGCACTTCGATGTAGTACCGC
>JBGSMH010000689.1:0-5563 GCA_041740275.1 Phycisphaerae bacterium | reverse complement strand
GCGTGAGGGTTCCGTTACGCTCGCCGGGCGCGGGGGCGTCGGGGCGCGTGGTCGCCGCCGGTGTCGCCTGTGTTGTTGGTTGCGAGGTGGGGGCTGGCGATTTTTCGAGCAGCCAGTCCATTGTCGGATCCGAAGCCGGTATCTGATCGGTCGCCGGTGCCGGGGCTGACGCCGGAACCGTCGCTTGCATCCACAGACAGACCAAAATCATCCAGACGCTCATGCGACAGATTGTAACATCGTTGTCCATCGGGCCGAAACGCAACTTTCCCCATCAACCGTTTGCGATACACTCACCCCATGCCAAAACCCGGCCCACAACTTATCGAGCAGAATCATGCCTTTGTCCGATCGCAGAAGTGGGATGTCGCGGTCCTGCCTTTTGGCGCGACGGAACCGCATAACTTTCATATGCCCTACGGGACCGACATCTACCTGGTCGGCGGGGTCGCGAAAATTGCCTGTCAGAAGGCCTATGACAAAGGCGCTAAGGTGCTGTGCCTGCCGACGATTCCGTTCGGGGTCAACACCAACCACATGAAAATCCCCGGCGGGGTCGCGATCAGCATCACGCCCAGCACGCAACTGAAAATCGTCGCGGATGTCGTCGAATCGCTCGAACATCACGGCATCCGAAAGTTGCTATTGCTCAACGGGCACGGCGGGAATGAACTCAAGCCCATCCTCCGCGAACTGCACAGCCGCAGCGTTTTCATGGCTTTGTGCAATTGGTATCAGATTGCTGCGGACATCGCCAAGACGACGCTGGATCATCCCGGCGATCATGCCGACGAGATGGAGACCAGCGTGGGGTTGGCGCTGTTTCCGGAATTGATGGAGATGGACAAAGCCGGTCCCGGAACGCCGCGTGAGGCGCGATTCGAGGCGATGCGAAAAGGGTGGGTGCAGATCGTCCGCCCGTGGCATGTGCTGACCGATGACACGGGTGTTGGCGATCCACGGACATCGACGGCAGAGAAAGGGCAAAAGCTGCTGGATGTCGCCACCGATCGGCTGAGTCAGTTTCTGATTGAACTGGCGAAAAGCCCGATCGATGAGAAGTTCCCGCTATAGGCAATCGCGCGACTCCGAATTCGGTTACGCCGCCACCAGTTCGCTGCGATGCGCCGCCAGGAATTGGGCGACCTGCTCCTTGCCCATGTAGCGCTCGAGCGAACGCTTCTGGGCGTTGAGCAGATCGAGGATGCAGAAGCAGTCGAGGCACTGGCCGAACGCCGGATCGACGTTAAACGCCAATGCCTTGGATCCCAGCTTCACATACTGCTTTAGCAGGATCGGCACGGGCTTTCCGTCGGATTCGATGTCGCTGACCACATCGCTCAGTTCATCCAGTGATTGCAGCGGCGCGGTCAGTGAAGGCAGGCGCCGCATGACCGATTTGTTGATCTTGAACGGCGTCCGTGATCGTACCAGCGACGACAATTCATGCCGGTTTTCACGACGCAGCATGTATTCATGAATCAGTGCCCGGCTCAGCGGCGAATACGCGTTGGAGACACTCACAGGCCCAAAGAGATAGCGGTATCGCGGGTTCTGGCTGATAAATGTGCCGATCCCTTTCCACAGCAACATCAAAGGCGAAAACGACCGCTGATATTCCAGCCGCACGAATGAGCGGCCAAGCTCGATCCCGCAACCCATGCGAGCCAGAAACGCCTGCGGAAAATCGAACAGCGTATGCACATACAACCCGGCGCGTCCCTGGGTGGCGGTCACTTCGTCGGTCAGGCCGAGTCGATAGCCGCCCACCAACTCACGTTTTTCGGTGTTCCAAACGAGCAGATGTCGGTACGTCTTGTCATACGCATCGACGTCGATCGGGCTGCCCGTGCCTTCGCCGACGGCGCGGAAGGTGACCTCTCGCAGTCGGCCGACCTCCTGCATCATGTGCGGCACTTGTCGGTGCGTTGCGATGTAGCAGGCCAGTTCATTGTGCGTCGCCAGCTTTTGCTCGACAGGCAGGTGCGACAGTTCGCGTTCCAGACGCGGCACACTCACCGCCTCCGCAATCTTGGCGTGCTTGACCGGCCGCTGCAGACCCAGATCCGCCATGGTGCGGCTGAACCAGGTCGGCTTTTCGCCCCGTCGTTCGGCCAGTGCGTAGGTGCGATTGCGAAGGAAGGACGCGACCTCATCATCGGTCTTGAAGGCACTGATTTCGCGTGCAGAAATGACGCGCCCGATCTGCATGACCGCCGTCTTGTGGCGGGTATTCAGTGTCGCGCGGGGGAGCAGCGCGGTACGCAAACGCGGGTGAATCAGCCCGGCGATCTGGAAAATCGCCCCGTTGCTGCCTTCGAAGAAAACGGGCAACACCGTCGCACCGGTTCGGCGAATCAGTCCGCCGATGTGCTGTGACCATTTGGGGTCTTCAATCGTGCGGGTTGACAGGTGCAGATGCGAAACCGACCCCGACGGGAACACGCCCAAACACCCGCCGCCACGCAGGAGGGTAAGGCATTCCTTCAGGCCTTTGACGTTCTTTTTTACATCCGTGCCGAACGGATCGACAAACACGCAGACCGGCCTCAACTCCGGGATCAGCCCCAGCAGGTAGTTGGCCATCACCTTAAAATCGGGACGAGCTTTGAGCAGCACGCTGGACAGAATCAGCCCTTCAACCCCGCCAAACGGGTGGTTGGCCACGATCACCAGCGGGCCAGTGCGCGGAATGCGGTCCAGGTCTTCTTTGGACACTTTGACCAGCACGTCCATGTCCTGCAGGCATTTGTCGCAGAACTCCAGCGCGTCGATCCCGGCCTGACGGGTGGCGCGGGACTAAATCCAGTTAATCCCCGGCAACGCCAGCAACTTTTCCAATGGCCTTTGCACGAGCGACCCAATGGGACGCGGCATTTTTTGACGGATCGTCTCGAGGTTAAACAGCCCCTCCCGATGAGTCTGCGCCATGGCTGCGCTCCTGTTGGTCATGACAGGTACGCTATCTTCCCCCTGTCAGCCCCATGCTAACAATGGGTTAGATGTTTGTCAGGAGCGATTTTTGTCCAAATCGATGGAACTGGCGATCGGAAATGGTGTCGTCGCGTGGCTTTTCAGCAATATGTATCGTACTGAATGGGGTAGTGCAGCAGGTCCGGCCGGACCAGATGCAGTCGGCGGGTGCGGACTTCGACCGGGCGGATGAACGACCAGTCGGCATACGCCTCACCCGTCGGACGATCAACGATGACCGGCGCAGGCTCGGCAGGCGTGAAACCAGACCCAAGGCTCAGGATCGAAACAACCACGATCTTCTGTAGCAGGTGGCGCTTAGGCATGGGATTACGACAGCCCTTTCGATCTTGAAGCCGATTCGTTCCGAGTCACTGACGGTCTGGCATCGGGGTTTCTCCGATCCGAACCTAGGATGACACGATCTTGCTCCCTTGCCAAGTCTTTTCAGTTTTGTAATCAGGTGATTCTGGGACGCAGGCGTAAACCGGGCAAACCTTGCCGGTGACGCGCCTCGGTTATTCGGACGTGGTGCGACAAATCATTCCTGTTGAAGCACAGCACAATCGCTTGTCAGAACGATGGTTTCCGACATAATGGGGAAAAGGCGTTGAGCAAACACTTCACAACGCCGCTGTACCAATCTCCCGCCTTGGTCAAGTATCGGTGGGTGTAGCAAATCTTTGAGAGGAGGCCCCTGTGGGCATTCGCGAAAAACTGAACGAGAATCCGAACATCACGACCGGCATTACCATTGGCATCATTGTCCTTGCCTTGGGTTTTATCGTCTGGCAGATCATGGGTGGCGACGGTGCAGGCACCCCGCAGACCGAGATGTATTACTCCGCCGACGATGGGGCGACCTATTTCGCGGATGATGTCTCGAAAGTGCCCCCCTACGACCACGAAGGCAAGCAGGCGGTTCGCGCCTATGTGTTCAAATGCTCGGACGGCACGCCGTTTGTCGCCTATCTGGAGCGAATGGCCCCGGAAGTGCGCGACAAATACGAGGCCGCGCTCAAGCTTCAGTCGGACCCGGAAAAGGGTCCGCAGGCGATGATGGACGCCGAAAGCATGTCCATGGAAAGCATGGAAGTGAAAAAGCCCGGCGGCAGCAAGTGGGTCAAGCGCACCAACCCTGAAGCCGACACCATTGTGCAGGTCGCCTGCCCGGATGGCACGACCAATGGCCTGTCGATCGTTTTCCCCTAACCGATCGCTCGGCTGAAAGTTATTGAATTCATCCTCGTCGCCAGCGATCCGGTCGGATCGCTGGCGATGGTGTTTTTGCGTAGAATCGTTCCTTCTCGAATGAACGACCCGGCATCCAACCCCGACCCACAAGTGCCGGTGCTGGCGTATCAGAATCCACGCCTGGACGACGATCCTGCAGTCGCGGGCATCGCACTCAAGAAACTGGACGATCGAATTGGCGTCGTGATCATGTTCTGCCTGTTACCGCTGATCGTCGGACTGGCGACATCGGCGTTTGCGATAGCTTCGTTGATCGAAGGCTCTTCGCTCAAATCGTTGAATCACTTGTGGTTAGCGGCAGTGGCGATCGGCCCAACGTTCGCAACCGTGCTACTGTGTTTTGCCAGTTGTCAACTGGTCAAATCAACCCACGCACCCGTGCTGGCGACTATTGGGATCTGCATCAATCTCATCTATGCCCTAGGGATGAACCTGCCCCTCGCTTTTTCTTCGATCTTCTCTGTCATGCTGGCAATCTATAGCTTCTTCTGGACGATGGCGTGCATATTGGCTTTGATCTCCGCAGCACAATGCCTCCAGGCCCGAAACCGGCACACTGAACCAAACTCCGTCTGACTTCTTCGCGGATCTTCTCCCGCCAACTTGCCAAACGCCCCGCTTGCGACCATCCTCTTGCCGACCATGAGTTCGACACAAGATGCACTGATGATCGGCGTTTCAGGACTTCGCGGCACGATCGGCGGTTCGCTCACCCCGCAGGTCGCGATGCGAATGGCGTGCGCTTTTGCCTGCTGGCTCAAAGACACCCAAAAACCCAACAACGGCAAACACTTCCGCGTCGTCATCGGACGCGACGGACGCCCATCCGGGCCATTCGTCCGCGACGCGGTTTTTGCTGGCCTCACCGCATCGGGCATCGAAACGATTGATCTGGAAATCGTCACCACCCCCGGCGTGGCGATGATGGTCAAACATGCCCAGGCCGACGCGGGGTTGGTCATCACCGCTTCGCACAACCCCCTCGAATGGAACGGGATCAAACTGTTGACCCGCGACTCCGTCGCCCCGCCGGTGAGTGCGGTCGCGGAAATTCGCGCCCGCTACGACGCCTCGGCGACAAGCTATGAGCGCGTGCATCAACTCGTTCAGCCCTCCCGCAACACCGAAACCCACGCGCTGCACACCAAACGCATCCTCGATTTTGTCGATATCAACGGGATCAGTTCCAAGCGATTCAAGGTGGTGCTCGACAGCGTCAACGGTGCTGGCTGTGTTGCGACCGCGACGCTGCTGAGCAAGCTGGGCTGCAATGTCGTGCATATCAACAACACCCCCAACGGCCAGTTTCCGCACGAGCCGGAGCCGACCGAGGCCA
>JBGSMH010000688.1:0-6391 GCA_041740275.1 Phycisphaerae bacterium | reverse complement strand
GGTTATCCCCTCCGCGTCAGTTTGCGACTACAATTGGTCGCACTCATGAAGATTGCGCTTGCCCAGATCAATCCCACCGTCGGCGACATCCCCTATAACGTCGCCAAGGCGATCGACTTTATCGCCCGCGCCAAATCCGCCGGGGCAGAGGTGGTGGTTTTCCCGGAATTGTCGGTGATCGGTTATCCGCCTAAGGATTTGCTGCTTAAGCCGCAGTTTGTTGCGGATAATCTGCGGGCGGTCGAGCAGATCGCCAGTCAGGTGCATGGGCTGGACGTGATCGTTGGCTATGCCGATCGCAACCCCGCGCCCATCGGCCGCCCACTCCACAACGCGGCGGCGGTGCTGCGGGACGGGAAGGTCGCGTCGCGACATTTCAAAACCCTGTTGCCCACCTACGATGTCTTCGATGAATCGCGCTATTTTGAGCCCGGCGCCTCCCACGAGCGCAATGAAGTGGTCAATGTGCACGGCGTTCCGGCGGGGCTGTCGATCTGCGAGGATTTGTGGAACGACGAACGGCTGATCGCCCGACGCCTCTATCACCAGAACCCCATCGCCGACCTCGGCGCACGCGGCGCGAAGATGATGTTCAACTGCTCGGCCAGCCCGTTTGTGGTCGGCAAGCAGGATTTTCGCATCCAGCTTTTTGGCTCACAAGCCAAACAGTTCGCCACGCCATTGGTTTATGTCAGCCAGGTGGGGGGGAACGACGAGCTTGTTTTTGATGGCTGTTCGATGGTCTTTGATGCAACCGGTAAATTGATCGCGCAGGCAAAGGATTTTGAAGAAGACCTGCTGATCGTCGATCTGCAATCCCCGAATCAAGTGCCGTCCACCCATGCGACCGGGATCGAATCGATCTACAAGGCGCTGGTGTTGGGCCTGAAGGATTATTGTCGCAAATGCGGCTTTCGGTCGGCGGTTTTGGGTTTGTCGGGCGGGATCGACTCGGCATTGGTATGCGCGCTGGCGGTGGCGGCGCTGGGTGCGGACAAGGTGATGGGCGTGGCGATGCCCAGCCGCTATTCATCCGACCACTCGATCAAGGACGCCGAGGCACTGGCGAAGAATCTGGGCGTCGCGTTTCATGTCGTCCCGATCGAACCTGCCCATGCCGCGATGGAACAGATGCTGGCACCGGTCTTTGCGGGTCTGGCGTCGGATTTGACGGAAGAAAACATGCAGGCGAGGCAGCGCGGGAATGTGTTGATGTCGTTCAGCAACAAGTTCGGTTCGCTGCTGCTGACCACCGGCAACAAAAGTGAAGTGGCGGTCGGGTATTGCACCCTCTACGGCGATATGTGCGGCGGGTTGGCGGTGATCAGTGATGTACCCAAAACCACCGTCTGGGAACTGTCGCGCTGGATCAACCAGAACGCCGGTAAAGCGCTGATCCCGCAATCCAGCATCGACAAAGTCCCCAGCGCCGAACTTCGTCCGAACCAGACCGACCAGGATTCGCTCCCGCCGTACGAGGTGCTGGACGCGATTTTATATCGATTGATCGAAGAGGATCAGAGCGTCAAGCAGATCATCGATGATGGCTTTGATCCAGCGACCGTGATGCGAGTGACCAAGTTGGTCGATCGAAGCGAATATAAACGCCGACAAATGGCACCGGGGCTGAAAGTGACCAGTCGCGCATTCGGATTCGGGCGGCGAATGCCGATCGCGCAGAATTATCAGCAGCCGATCCCGCAGTAGTTGGAAATTCGGCGTTACCGGAACAACAGAACGTACAAGATCACCGCCAGCGCGTTGACGAGGGTGACGATCGCGATCTGCCCGACGATATCGCGGGCCGGATCGGAGACGTAGGCAAACGGGGCGTTAAGCAATCGAAGCGGCAGGACGACGATCGCGGGCGGGCCCCGTGGCGCGGTCTTGACCGCATCGGCGAGCAAGGCGCGGACATCGGACTGTGCATCGGACTGAACATCGGATTGTGCGGGTGCATCGTCGAAGGTGTGTTCGATCTCCGGTTCTTCAGGTAATTCTGCCGACGCAGCCCCACCATGCCCGTCGTCGTTGGCGATATTGGGGGGCACATCCCGGGGCAGCGATTGGGCGTGGTCCGCCTCTGGCTTTTCGCCCGGGACACCGGTCATGGGATCCGTGTCGCGATCCGCATTCAGATTCGCATCGGCATATCGTGCGTCTTCTGCTGGCTTCTGATTCAGCGAATCAAAGATCGAATCCAACGCCGACTGCACTTCGGCATTCTCATCGTCGCTCGCATCGGACGTCAGCCCACCGGACGACTCTTGGGGCAATGACATTCCCGTGCGCAGCGGATCGTCTTCCGTGGCCGCAGGCGGCTTGGGCATGGGCGGAAGCTCGGTCGGGTCGGCTTCCAGATTTGGCTTGGGTTCGTCGATTGGCTCGGGGGATTTGCGATCGGGAACGATCCCGTTTTCGGCATCGGCGATCAACTTATCAATCGCGTCCCCGGCCAGTTGGGCGACCAGCACATCGGCATCGCCGACAGGCACAGTTTCTGCTGGCCCGATAGCGACGTCGAGCGGATCGGGCAGGTCTTTGGTGTCACTATCAGCCAATCGTTCTCTCCATCACGCGTAACAACAATCGCGAGGATACCCCCACGCCGCTTCCCCGCCAATGCGTTATGCGGCACAATCAGCCCCATGCGGCGACTATTGTGTGACCAACCCCTTGTCATCGGACTGAACCGGCTTGATCCCGATCAGTCTCACCACGCCCGATCGGTGTTGCGACTGATGCCTGGCGATGGGGTGGAGTTGTTCGATCATGCCGGGCGAATCGGACAGGGGCAGATCGAATCGACCGATCCGATCGTGTCGGTTCGGGTTGAATCGGTGAACTTAAAAAAGGCGGCGCAGGCGATCGTGGTCGCCAGTGCCGTCCCCAAAGGCGATCGGGCGGACTGGCTGGTGGAAAAGCTCAGTGAGATCGGCGTGAGTCGGTGGGTGCCGCTGCGAACCGAGCGATCGGTGGTGCATCCGGAGGGAAAGGGCAAGACCGATCGCTGGCGGCGCATTGCCGAGGAATCCGCCAAGCAATCGCGGCGGGTGGGGGTGATGGAACTGGGCGAATTGACGCCACTATCCCATTTTATCGACTCCATTGACCCGGACATCGCGTTTCTACTCTTGACCGACCCGTCCGCCATCCCACTGATTACAGCGACGCACCGCGAGCCTACAATCCTGCTGATCGGCCCGGAAGGCGGGTGGTCGGATGAGGAGACGCGATCGATGGTCGATCGCGGGTTGACGCCGGTCTCGCTCGGAAACACCATCCTCCGCGTCGAAACCGCAGCGGTCGTCGCGGCGGGGATTGTTGCAGCTAAAGGAAACGTTTGATGTCCCATTCGCCTTCCCCCATGTCCTACGGCTATCCCGGATTGCAGCAATCAGGCGTCGGACCGACTGCTCGCAATGCGGGCTTTTTGCTCTTGGTATTGGGTGTCATCGCGTTGCTGGCGGGGGGATGCTTAGCCGGTTTTGGCGTGGCGTGGGAACGTTTTGCCGCGACGCCCCAAGTCCAAAATAGCGCCGAAATGCAGAAGATGCTTTCGGAGATGCGCAAGGTGGGGATCAACTTCCCGTGGTTGCTGATCATCTGGGGAGGCACGATTCTGGCGTATTCGCTGGTGTCGATCATCCTCTCGATCTTTCTCATCCGCGCCGCCGGCCAGGGATCGGTGATCGTGGGGATCGTGCTGGTCGGCATCGTGATGGTGGTAATTCTGTTTTCTATTCTCCTCCAGTTAATTGGGGGCGGATACGTTGGTGCAGGTGTATTTGTCGTATTCCTGGCCTTGCACGGCCTGGCACTGATGTGGCTGATCAACGCATTGCGAACACCCACACCCGTCATGACCTACATGCCGCCAACCCCATACCCGCCCGGCTATGGCCAGCCCATGCAGGGGTATCAGTACCCGCAATATCCGGATAAGCGGTAAGCAAACGTCGCAAGACGGCCTACACGATATCCGCCCGCCTGCGCCAGCTTGGGAACTGTCCGCCGGCTTCTTCGCGGATTTCGGTGTCGAAGAATCCGCTGACGGTCTGGCGATCGAGTGCCGACAGTTGCAGATCAAAGCCTTTGAGATTGTCTTCCAGTTGCGACAGTTTGCTGACGCCGAGGATGACGCTGGTGACGCCGGGATGGGCCAGGCACCACGCGTTGGCGACGGCGGTGGCGTTGTGGCCGCGCTCTTGACCGAATTGAACGAGTTTGCGAACGCCGTCGGCGTATTTCAGCATCCATTTGGAAATTCGCTCGTCGGTCTCGCTGCGCGTGCCTTCGGGCTTGGCATCCAGATACCGGCCGGTGAGCACGCCGATCGCGATCGGACGGTAGACCGTGATGCCAAACTTCAGATTCTGCGCCATCGGCAAAATCTCCACTTCCAACCCGCGTTCGATCAGGTTGTAGGGGTATTGACCGCAGACTAGCGGCACGCCGTTGCGGACGTCGGCGGCCCACTGCGACTTCATCACCAGCCAGGCGGGGAAGTTGCTGCACGCGGCGTAGACGATTTTGCCCGATCGGACCAGATCATCCAGCGACCGCATCATTTCTTCGATATTCATCCCCGCCATGGGCCAATGGACGTAATACAGGTCGATGCGGTCGGTGCCCAGGCGTTTGAGGCTGGCTTCGACCGCGCGGACGTAGTGATAGCGGCTGACGCCCTGATCGTTGGGACCGTCGCCGACCTTCATGCCGGTCTTGGTCGCCAGCACGACCTTGTCGCGCACGCCCGCCAGGGCTTCGCCGACAAATGTCTCGCACCGCTGGCCGGCATATGCGTCGGCGGTGTCGATGAAGTTGACGCCGGAGTCGATCGCCGCGCGGGTGATGCGAATCGATTCGTCCCGATCGGTCGTGCCGCCGAACATCATCGTGCCCAGGCAGAATCTCGAAACCCGACAGCCGGTATTGCCTAAAGGGATGTAGTCCATCGGTGTATCGTGCAATATTGGGGCGGATTTGTCATCAGGGGAGGAGACGGGAGACAGGAGGCAGGAGATAGGAGACAGGAGACAGAAGGGAAAGTTTGGAGTTTGACGTTTGGAGTTCCAGACCGGGGCTTATCCACGAACCACGAACCACCAATCACGATTCCCCCCAACCCCTAAGCCCCAAGCCCCAAGCCCTACCGCAAAAAAAACCCGCCGGTCTTGTGGACCGGCGGGCTTGGGTTGTTACACCTTGATCTGCTTTGGTTCAACTGAGGTAATCAGTCAACCGGGAGCAGGATCGAGTCGTTGGCATCGTAAGGCGAGCCATTACCGACGGCACCGGTGCTGGAGGCGGTGGTGCTGCTACGGTAGGTGTAGATGTTGTCGCTCTGGGTTCCAACGTAAGGCGAGGTCGTCCAATCGACGTGGCCGTCCGCGTACAGGACGTTCTGGCCGTCCTTGTCGTGGTTGTTGGAGTTAGCGCGACGCATCAGGCTGCCCGACGACCCGAAGGCGGTGTCGGCCTGATCGTTGCCACCGGTGCCCGGGTTGATGTCGGCCATCAACGCGAAGTCAGCGGTCATCGAATCGTTGAACTGGAACCCGTTGCTCACCGCATCGGTGGAGGCGTAGGGGTTCTGGTACGAGTACGACAGAGCCTTGGCGATGCTGCGGTTGCCCGAGCCAGTGTCCCAGTTGGTATAGCTCTGGATGCTCTGGTTGACCAGATCGTAGCGATCGGCATTGCTCGACGGACAGATGAAGACGTCGGTCGTGATGTCCTGCGTGCGGAGCACGAGGAACAGCGCGGCGGTGACGTCGTTGTTGTCGCTACCACCGGTGGTGCCGGCAGCATTGAACGTGCTGGCGTTGGCCCAGCCAGTCTGCGTCGGAGTGCCCGAGGTCGGGGCGGTACCGGTCGCGTACTTGGCGCGAGGATACGCGTTGGTGCGCGTCTCTTCGTTGGCGTACAGCTTGAGCGCCAGACCGATCTGACGCAGGTTGCTCGAGCACTTGATGCGGTTGGCCGCTTCACGAGCGCGATTGAGTGACGGAAGCAGAATCGAGATCAGCAAAGCAATGATGCCGATGACGACCAGCAACTCGACGAGGGTGAAACCCTTACGTGTAGACAGCTTCATAGAAGCTCCTTTTCTACAGACATTTCGCCACTGATCAGGTTCAGTTGCGATAAACCGTCTTGTGAATGGAGCAAACTGGATGCAAGCGTTACCGGGTATGACGATGAGAGAAATGATGGCAGTCTTGAGTCCGCGATGAATTGCGGAAGCTCTAGTCCCGGTGTTGTTTGCCCAAGTTGCACTGATCCACGCGACAAACCTTTAATCCCGGTGAGACACTCGCACAAGGCGGTTATTCAAGTTGGTCAACCGGGTGCCACTTCACTTGCCACCTCCATAGGTCGCCTACAT
>JBGSMH010000687.1:0-5114 GCA_041740275.1 Phycisphaerae bacterium | reverse complement strand
CTATCACAAATGCCGACCCGGACCGCGCCTATTGAGATCGCCCGCTATACTCGTCGCATGCAAAGCCCGGTTCTGATTTTTATTCGTGACCTGATGTTCAGCAGCAAAGTTGTCGCCACCGCGCGGGCGATTGATGTGCCTTTCAAGGTTGTGCGCGACGTGTCGATTCTGCTCAAGACGCCCGCATCACGG
This sequence comes from Phycisphaerae bacterium, assembly GCA_041740275.1. Lineage (GTDB taxonomy): Bacteria > Planctomycetota > Phycisphaerae > Tepidisphaerales > Tepidisphaeraceae > BPJO01. The sequence continues at coordinate 4,922 of JBGSMH010000687.1, read as the reverse complement.
TTGATCGTCGATCTCAACGCCGACGGCGCACTCGATGCCGCGATTCAGTGGAAACAGATCAATGGCGGGCACGTCACGGGATTTTGCGGGCATGTCAATCTGGCGACGATCAAACGCGCTCGGGAAGTGGGGATCGATTCGGTGATGACCAACGGTGCATTTGCGGGCAATCTCGAAGCGATCCTGCAATCGATCCCTGCCGATGATCAAAGCGAATAGGCGCAGCAGAAAGCCCCCGCAAGGATGGCGGGGGCTTTGCGTTTGTTTCAATTGCAAAGACCGATCAGACGTTGATCGCGGTGATCTTCACTTCGGTGTAATACTGGCGATGGCCGATCTTCTTGTGATAGCCTTTGCGGCGGGCGTACTTCTGAGTGACGACCTTCTTGCCCTTGGCTTCGCGAAGCACTTCGGCCTCAACCTTGGCACCGGCGACAACGGGTGTGCCGATCTTGGGTTCGCCTTCGCCGCTGACGAGCAGGACGCGGTCAAAGGTCATGGTCTTGACGGTTTCATCAAAGGGAGTGTCCAGGCGGATCTTGTCGCCAACACTCACCTTGTATTGCTTGCTGTTCTGGTCAATGACTGCGTACATACTTATCTATCTCCGAATAATGCGAAAGATCGGCGAGTATCGCGTCCGGCGACGGATTGTCAAGCGATGTGCGATTCACTTGACATCGGAATATGGTTTACGATATAAAGCTCGGATATGAATGTGCATGATGCACTGTCGCAGATCGCCGACATCCGCCAGCGGGTGGCTCGAGCGCAAGCGTTTGGCGGGTATAGACCGGCCACCACCGCGTTTACCGGGATCGTCGCGATCGTCACGGCGTTTGTGCAAACGCTGCTCCTGCCGATCCCGCATCAGACCCACAACGCCAACTATCTGCGGTCGGCGGGCGATATGGCCGCAAGCAGTGTCTTCCGAATCGACCTGTATCTGTATCTCTGGTTCGCCGCCGCGATTGTTTCGATGGCGGTGGTGGGGCTGGAGATGTGGGTGCGGGTGCGAAAAAGCCAGTCCGATCTCCAGCGCGATCTGACGCTCTGTGCCGTCGATCAATTCGTCCCCGCGTTGGTGGCCGGGCTGCTGCTGACGATCGTCATCGTGCAGTTTTCCTTTGAAAGCGTTTGGATGCTGCCCGGGCTGTGGATGATCTTGTTTGCGATGGGGATTTTTTCGTCACGCCGGGTGTTGCCCCGGTTTTCCACATTGATCGCGGCGTTTTACCTGATGGCGGGGCTGTTGGTGCTGGCGATGCAAAAGAGCGCCGGCCTGCACGCCTGGACGATGGGACTGGTCTTTGGCGTCGGTCAGTCCGCTGCCGCCGGTCTTTTGTGGTTTGTCGAAAGACGCTCCCGCACTTTTTCCACCACCCACTAAAAACATGCCCAATTCAAACGAATCTCCCAACCCCGGCCGCTACGCCTACCAAGGCCTGGAGCGCGTTTTTCACGAGCGTTCGCGGCTGGGCATTTTATCGTCGCTCGCGTCGCACCCCGAGGGCCTGCTGTTTGCCGATCTCAAAAAGCTAGTCGATCTGTCGGATGGCAATCTTTCGCGGCAGATCCAGATCCTGCAGGAGGAGCAGTTGATCGAAGTCCAAAAGAGTTTCGTCAACAATCGCCCGCAGACGCGGTGCCTGATGACCGATGCCGGGAAGCAGCGGTTCTGGGACTATATCAGCGAGTTGGAGCGCGTTGTGCATGATGCTTCTCGTGCTGAAAAACACGCGCCTCGCGCCCGACCGACGACTAGCTAATCCCAAATCTCAATTCAAAAATCTGAAATCAAAAGGATCTCCATGTTCAGTTCCATCCGCAAACTCGACCGCATTCTCCGTGGCGAGGCCACTTCGCTCGAGGCATTGCGCGAAGACCGTTTTGATGTCCCGATCGTCGGCATCTCATTTGTCCTCACCATTCTGGGCATGATCTACGGCGTGTGCATGGGCACGTTCTCCATGACCGCCAGCGGGTCAAACCAGTCGATGCAGATCGTCGCGACCACCGTCAAAGTGCCGGCGCTATTCTTGCTGACGTTGATCGTCACTTTCCCCTCGCTCTATGTCTTCAATGCGTTGTTCGGATCGCGGCTGAACCTCATCACCATGTTGCGGCTAATGATCGGATCACTCGCGGTCACGCTGGCGGTGCTCAGCTCGATCGGGCCGATCGTCGCGTTCTTCTCCCTCAGCAGCACCAGCTATGCATTCATGGTGTTGTTGAACGTGGTGGTGTTTGCGATTTCGGGGTTCCTGGGATTGGGATTCCTGATCCAGACGCTGCACCGATTGAATGTGGCCGACCAACCCCTCCCGCCGCCGATTGTGGTGGAGGATGAATCCGGCGAACCGCTGCCTGGTGCGATCGTTCGGCCCGATTCGCGGCGAGTGGGTTCGGGTGTTTGGTTTATCTTTCGCGTGTGGGTGATCGTCTTCGGATTGGTCGGTTCACAGATGGCATGGGTATTGCGTCCGTTCATCGGAAGCCCCGGGAAAGAGTTCACCTGGTTCCGCGCGCCCGGCGGGAACTTCTTCGAATCCGTCTGGTTCCAACTCGGCAGACTCCTCGGCTGGTAAACACCCGCCTACATGCTCATCCTGCAATCGCAATCTCACCCGCGCGACATGCTCCGGCTGGCGATCATCGCCACGCTCTGCGCGATGGCGTACGGCGTGGCGATGGGCAGCTACGGCATCGTCATTGGCGATCAGGCATTGCAGATGCTCTTTGGTGCGATCAAGGTGCCGATCCTGCTGTTGGTGACCTTTGCGATCACGCTCCCCAGCTTTCTGGTTATCAACACCTTGCTGGGACTGCGTGGCGATCTGTCGCGGGTGATCGGCGCGTTATTGCTTGCCCAAACCGCCGTCGCGATCGCGCTGGTCAGTTTGGCACCGCTGACGCTGTTTTGGTACATCAGTTTTCGCGACTACAACACCGCCATCCTCTTTAACGGCGTGATGTTTGCTCTGGCCAGTTTCGGGGCACAAAAGCCGCTGCGCGATCGGTATCGCGAGTTGATCCAGCGCGACAAACGACACGCGTTGATGCTCAAGCTGTGGCTGGCAACCTACGCGTTCGTCGGCATCCAGATGGGCTGGGTGCTGAGGCCATTCATCGGACGCCCCGGCGTGCCGACGCAGTTTTTCCGCGACGACAAATGGGACAACGCCTACGTCATCGTCGCCCGGATGATCTGGCGGGCGCTGGGATTTTGATCGGCTCCGGTCGTTTGGTGCCGACACGGGCAGGCGGGGCTAAAGGTGTTCGTCGGCCTCGGTTAGCCCGATGCGGGCTTCCTGTGCGAAGCGCAGCAACGCAAATCCCAGAAAGAATGTGGCGACGATGAAGAGCACCGATGCGCCGTAGGCCCTTCTGTTAAAGAATGCGGCCAGAAACAGGATTGCCAGAAGTAGCGTCGATGCAAGCCCGCCATACAACGCCGCGACGATGCCGCCACTTAAAAAACGCGCGCGACGACGTAATCGCTCAAGGTCGCTTTTGAGGTGGGTGCGTGCAGTGTCGTTCTCGGCGATGGCATTTAAGGTCCGCACACGCTGCATGACTGCCGACAACCGCATATCCATCAGGGTCACAAACGCCGCGATCGCTCCGAGAAAGAACGTCGGGACAATCGCCTCTGAGAAGATCTCAGATACATGCTTCGCATCGGGGACCAGTTCAAGCATTGTCAGTCTGCCTTTCGCGGCGATTTGAGCGTCGTGCCGCTCAAAGCGAGGAATATCGGCTTATCGGCCCGTCGCCTCGGAAAACGTTAGGCGAATGGGAGGTGATGGTGTTCGCAGATCGGGGATTTGTGCGGGGAATGGAACCGGGAGCACTCGGCTCAACTCGCTACGGTGCCATGATGTACCCGTTGGTGGTCACGATGTAATTGAAGACCCATACGTCGCCGATCGTTGCGATCAGGCCAAGAAGTATTCCGACGATTCCCAACGCACGGCCACCTCGTCTACGCCAACCCGCGACCAGGCAATACAAAGCGAGCGGCATGGCTACAAATAGACCCGTTGCTGCGCACATGAAAAGCACTGCGCTGGCAAGCATCGGGCGAATTACCGTCCCCGGCGGATAGCTTGCGACATCAAGCATCGACGGGATCGGCGCAACAATCGCGAACACGGCAATAGCGCACGCCGTGATGCCGCAGACCAGCCACGCAACAGTTGGGCGTTCTGTTTTGACCGCGTATTCGATGATCTGAGCAGACATTGTGCCAGGGGCGATTACCGCTTAATCCGCGCCGATCCACCTTCAAAAACGTGTGTCAATTCTTCCAGATCGATCTGAGAGGAATCGCCGCGGGTGGATTGGAGCAGGGCACCGTGGGCGGCACCGAGATCGACGCATTCTTGCGGCGTCTTGCCGTTCAGGAAGCCGTACGCGAAACCGGACGAGAACCCATCGCCGCCGCCGACGCGGTCTTCGATTTCCAGGTCTTTGTACTGCCGCGATTCGTAGAACGTGCCGTTGACGTAGAGGATCGCCGACCAGTTGTTGATCAATCCGCTCTTGACCTCGCGGAGCGTCGTGCCGACGACTTTCACATTCGGGTACTTCTTAACGACCTGTTCGACCATCTTCTTGTAGGCACTGGTGTCGAGGGCACCGAGATTGTGTTCGTCCACGCCTTCGACCTTGAAGCCCAGCACCTTTTGGAAATCCTCTTCGTTGCCAATCAGGCAATCGACATACGGGATCAGGGTTTCGGTCTTGGCCTGGGCGCCCTTGGCACTCCAGAGCTTGGAGCGGAAGTTGAGGTCGTAACTGACGATCGTGCCCGCTTCCTTGGCGGCGAGCAACGCCTCCTTGCAGACGGCGGCGGTGCCGTCGGAAAGCGCGGTGAAAATCCCGCCGGTATGCAGCCAGCGCACGCCTTGTTTGCCGAA
>JBGSMH010000686.1:0-2150 GCA_041740275.1 Phycisphaerae bacterium | reverse complement strand
GCTGACCCAGTGCGGGTCCGATCGGCGGCGACGGATTCGCCTTGCCTGCGGGAACTTGCAGCTTGATGTAGCCGACAATCTTCTTGGCCATAAATACTCCTAAACGATGAGTCGTAACGCGCTTTCGGTTGGCACCTACTTACGCTCCTCTTGCCGGACTGATTGAGGGTAGCCGGCCAACCCTTGAAAATCCTGAAACTCAGGCCTTCTCGACCTGGGAAAACTCAAGTTCGACCGGTGTCGACCGCCCGAAAATCGTCACCGCCACACGCAAACGGTTCTTTTCGTAATTGACGTCTTCGACGGCGCCATGGAAGTCCGCGAACGGACCGTCCTTCACGCGCACCATTTCGCCAACCTCGAACAACACCTTGGGACGGGGCTTGTCCACCCCTTCCCGCACCTGCTCCATGATCTTGTCCACCTCCTTCTGGGAGATGGGCGTTGGCTTGGTTGCCGTGCCACCGATAAAACCGGTCACCTTGGGCGTACTCTTGACCAGATGCCAGGAATCGTCATCCATGTCCATTTCAACAAGCACATAGCCTGGAAACAGCTTGCGCTCCGAATTGACCGGCTGCCCGTTTTTCAGTTCGCGAACGACTTCGACCGGCACCAGAACTTCACCGAACTTGTCCTGCATGCCAAGGCGATCGATGCGCTCCTGGATCGCCCGCATCACGCTTTTTTCAAAGCCCGAATAGGCATGAACGATATACCAGCGCTTGCTCATGACTTCCTCCAGCCCAGCACGAGATCGTAAAGAACCCATTCAAGGCTCTTGTCGGTCAGATAGAGGAAAAGCGCCATGACCACCACAAAGGCAAAAACTGCACCGGTAGTCTGCACCGTTTCTTTGCGCGTCGGCCAGACAACCTTCTTGGCCTCGACAACAGCTTCATTGGCGAAAACAAAAAAGCGCCGCCCGGAATCAGTTCTCCAGGCGACAGCAATAGCCAGCGCCATGCCCGCGATTACCGCAAGGACGCGCAAAATCATCGCCTGCTCGGAAAGCAGGTAGAAGCCCGCCACGCCAGCAGCCAGGATTATCAGCGCCAGCGCAAACTTGATCTTGTCAGCCATGACCTTCGCGATCTTTAAAGAGGGTGGCAGGGGCGGATGGAATCGAACCCCCGACCTTCGGTTTTGGAAACCGGCGCTCTACCAATTGAGCTACACCCCTGCTGCAGAAACATCAAAGCGCCTCGGTTCCCCGAAGCGCCCTGACTACAGAAAACTACCAATTACTCGATAATTTTAGCGACGACGCCGGCGCCGACGGTACGACCGCCTTCACGGATTGCGAAGCGCAGGCCTTCCTCCATGGCGATCGGGGCGATCAGCTTGATGGTCATGGCGATGTTGTCGCCAGGCATCACCATCTCGACGCCTTCCGGCAGGTCGATGGAACCGGTCACGTCGGTCGTGCGGAAGTAGAACTGCGGACGGTAGCCATTGAAGAACGGGGTATGACGGCCACCTTCGTCCTTGGACAGGATGTACACTTCGGAGGTGAAGTGGGTGTGCGGCTTGACCGAACCCGGCTTGCACAGCACCTGGCCACGCTCGACGTCTTCACGCTTGGTGCCACGGAGCAGGGCGCCGACGTTGTCGCCAGCCTGACCTTGGTCGAGCAGCTTGCGGAACATTTCAACACCGGTACAGATGGTCTTGACGGTCGGCCGGATGCCGACGATTTCGATTTCTTCGCCAACCTTGACGACGCCACGCTCGATACGACCGGTAACCACCGTGCCGCGACCGGAGATGGAGAAGACGTCTTCGACCGGCATCAGGAACGGCTGATCGATGGCGCGTTCCGGGGTCGGAATGTAGGTATCCAGGGCATCGGCCAGACGGAAGATGGAGGGTACGCCGATTTCGGACTGGTCGCCTTCAAGGGCCTTGAGGGCAGAGCCTTGAATGATCGGGGTGTCGTCGCCCGGGAAGTCGTACTTGGAGAGGAGCTCACGGAGTTCCATTTCGACGAGTTCGAGGAGTTCGGCGTCGTCGACCATGTCGCACTTGTTCATGTAGACCAGCACGTACGGCACGCCGACCTGACGGGCGAGCAGGATGTGTTCGCGGGTCTGCGGCATCGGGCCGTCGGCAGCGGAGCACACGAGAATGGCGCCGTCCATCTGGGCGGC
>JBGSMH010000685.1:0-16027 GCA_041740275.1 Phycisphaerae bacterium | reverse complement strand
TGAACATCCAGGTGCTGTACTGGTACAAGGATCCGACCGACTGGTGGGGGTTTCAGGCGTTTAATCAGCGATTCAACATCGAGATCGTCAAACGCTTCGGCGAGGCGGGGATCGAACTGGCGTTCCCGACACGAACGCTGTATCTGAGGACCGAGCAAGGCTCGCCGTTGCAGCTACACCGGGCGACTAACGCCGAAAAAGAGCCCGGCGAGGATCATGCCTGAAAGCAGGATTGGCGTGGGAACAACCGGGCTGATTGTCGCGGCGATCGTGCCGAGAATCGGGATCACCAAGAGCATGGATAAAGAGCCCGCCGCCATAGCCACTCCTTGCCAAGAACCTTACACCGCGACCGACAACCCGAGTTTGTACCGCGTCAGCAACTCGATGAATTGACCGGTGAAGACAAAATTGTGTTCCGGAAACTTGATGCCCGCCATGTTCTGGTCGATGTGGCTGAACATCAGCTCGATCTCGGCGATCAGCTCATCGCCGCGCTCGACGCGACCTGAGATGCTCGCCCCCTGCTCATTCAGTTGATGAACAACCGCTTTATAGATGAGCGTATCGCCCGGTCGTACCAGCCGGTGAAACGTGGCTTTGCCGACCTTGGCCAGGATCACCTTTTCCTTGAAACCCCGCGCCTCGCCCACCAGCATCCCGGCGGTCTGGGCCATGCCCTCGACGATCAGCGAATGGGGCATGATCGGGAAATCGGGGTAAAGATCGTGCAGATGCTCTTCCGCCAGCGAAACGCTTTTGATCGCCGTCGCGGAGGTGCGAGACGTGAACTCGGTGAACTTGTCGATCCAGAACCAGCGCATTGTTAGTGGGCAGGAGGCAGTGGGCAGTGGGCAGTAAATGCCCCGACTTCGACCGACCTATTCCCTGTTCTACTTGAGCTTTCCTTCGACGTATTTGACGATCGCTTCGACGGTGAAGAGTTTGCTCATCTTTTCGACCTGGGGGTCTTTTTCGAACTCATCGAAGTTGCTGTGCGGCATCTTCTCTTTGAGCATCGCGATCCCGGCCGGCTTGACCACGCCGTTTTCGACGTAGTTGGGGTCGTTGGCGACGTTTTCGGGCATCAGTTCGCCCTTGGGAATCTTGATCCCGAACTCTTTTTCGAGCCGGAACATGATGTCCAGAAAGTCGATCGATTCGGCACCCAGATCATCGCGGATGACCGCGGTCGGCGTGATTTCATCATCATCAACGCCGAGTGCGTCGACTAGAACCTTTTGAACCTTGGCGAAAATTTCGTCGTGTGTCATAGCATCCATCCTTTTGCATCTTCACCGAAAACAGATTCCTGCGAGCCTGATCTTTGGTGACTATATTCCAACGCTTCCCTGCGTCATCAGCACATCCCAGCGGCGTTTATGGTACGCGATCAACCGTTGATCGGTGTCGGCCAACTCGGGTTCTTTATCTGCCAGATTGAAGTACGCCAACTCGATCCGCCCCGTCAGCGCCTGCTGACCATCGATCATCCCGGCGGCCTTGAAGATCGCGCCGGTGTCGGTTGGCTTGAACAGATCGACTTCCAGCGTCAGCGTGTTTCCCGGTGCGACAAAATTGCCGTAGCGGAGATTGCGGGCTTCTTTTAGTACCGCGATTGACTTGGCGAAGTCCGACTCAACGTGCAGCAACCACGCCGCTGCCTGGGTGAGGGCTTCGAGCATCATCACGCCAGGCAGAACTGGAAAGGTGGGGAAATGGTCGGCCAGATACTCCTCGGCCAGCGACACATTCTTCACCGCCACAATCCTTTTTGGCGAGACTTGGCAGACCTTGTCAATTAAGTGAAACTTCACGTTCGAGGCAGGTTTTATCGGTGCTTGCGTCGGTTTGCAAGCGTAGATGAGTCAATCCGACGCGAATGGGCCAGGTATTCTCACCCCAAAGGGATGGAAACGCCCCGATCGAGCGGACCAGACACCCGGTTCGCCACGCGTCTGAGCCGGTCAATCGGGCCTGGCCAACCATCGGGGCATACCGCGTGCGCTGAGTCAGGCGGCCATGCGACGGCACTCTCTGGTGCAGGCACGACAGGCCTCAGCGCAGCGTTTGCAGTGTTCGGCATCATGCCTATCGCATTCCGACGCGCATGCTTCGCACGCCTCGGCACAAAGTCGACACTGCTGACTGGCCAGCGATGAACCACGGCTCATCAGCGCCGCCGACTGCCAGCATACGGCGGCGCAATCGACACATATTTTGGCGCATCGCGGATGGTGGTCATCGATGCACGCCACGCCGCAGTGATCGCATTCCTGAGCACAGGCGACACACGCCTCGATACACGACTGATGTTCTTGATGGGCCATCGGGAGTTCCTCCTGGCTGGTGGTTTACCCCCTTCGCCAGATGGTAGGCAGAAGAGACAAACGAGCATGCTAAACTCGGATTAAATGCGGGTGAACGAACTTCAATCCAAGCCGTGCGGTTGTGCTGAAGGTGGGTGGCGACGTGCCGTGCCAGATTAATCTCAATTTAATGTAGTAAAGTGAATATGAGATCCTTATATTCTGAAACGCGCTTAATTTGATGCATTCGGTGCATGAGGCTTGGCGGAAGCGAAACACGGAAATGGAGGCACTCATGCCGAGGGAAACCAGGCAGCGGGTATTGGCGGTACTTGATCGACTTTTCCCGCCCGAACGCGTGGTGATACTGGATTACTACCGGCAGGAGGTCATGCGAGCGAAGGACCAGCATTTGCCCGCGGTCGAAACGCTGGTGAACCGGGTGTTATCCACGTCGGAGAACCAGTTCGTAACCTGGGCACGGACCACGCACGATCTGGGGTCGCTGGTGGTGCTGTTTGATCATCTCACAGAACTGCTGGACACGATCAAAGGCGACGACAGCGCGGCCGCGTCGCTGCGGGCGCGCATCATGGCCAGCACGACCGACACATCCATCTGCCTGATCGCGTTGAATCAGGACCACATCCTCCACGCCGACGTGCCGCATTATGAGATCGTGCACGCCATGGATCAGCAACGGTACGGATAGGTGCCGTGGATCGGCGGTTTGAATTGCCTCAACTGCCCACTGCCCACCCCCTTATCACATCCATCCCGACGCGATTGCCGTGCCCGCAAGGGCACCTGAGAATGCCGCAGCGGATTAATCTGATATTAATCTTCATTAAGACGGGTTTTCGGTTGTATTATCTGTCGTTTTCGAGATTTGTACTACTGAAGGAATCGATGCAACTGTCTGAGTTTATCCTTGAGAATATTGAACCGATCCTCGTTGAGTGGGAAGCGTTCGCACGCAGCTTGTTACCCGGGGCGAGCATGACCCCGACGGCGTTGCGGGATGATGCCGAATTGATCCTGCGGGCGACCGCACGGGATATGCAAATCCCCCAGACCCCTGAACAGCAGGCGAGCAAGTCCAGAGGCCAGGGCGGTGCCGGTGGCGAGGCGAGCGAGGGGCTCGACAACGCGTCGCATTTGCATGGCGTGGATCGGGTGGGGGCGGGCTTTCATATCACGGAAGTTGTCGCCGAATACCGCGCATTGCGTGCCAGCGTGCTTCGGCTGTGGAATGAGAGCCTTCCGTCGCTTGTCATCGAAGACTTTAAGGATATCGCACGCTTTGATGAGTCGCTGGATCAATCGCTTGCCAGTGCGGTCGCCAGCTACAGCAACCGTGTTGATGAGTCGCGGAAGATGTTCCTGGCGATCCTCAGCCATGACCTGCGCAACCCGGTGCATTGCATCCGCATGGCCACGCACGTTATCTCTGCGACAAAGGACGACCCGGATCTTGCCGAGCCGTTGTCGATGATCGAGAACAGTGCAGAGGCCATGACTCGGCTGATCAGCGACCTGATCGACTTTTCATCGAGCGGGCTTGGCCGGACGCTGCCGCTGAATCGCGGGCCGGTCAATCTGATCGAGCTTTGTCGCGAGGTGATCGCATCGTATCGCACGACGCACCCGAAGCGTGCACTGCGTTTTTGCTCCGAGGGCGACATCAACGGGGTATGGGACGCGGGCCGACTCCGCCAGGTCATCTCCAATCTGCTGGGCAACGCGCTTCAGCACGGGTCGGCCGAGGGTCAGGTGGAACTATCGGTGCGACTGGAAGGATCGTCGCCGGAGGAGTCTGCGGTCGTGCTGAGCGTTCACAATGAAGGGGCACCGATCCCGCCAGAGGTTTTGCCGACGATATTCGATCCGCTCAAGCGCTATACGACGCGGGAATCCGCATCGCATCGGACGCCGGGCAGCATCGGCCTGGGCCTGTACATCGTGCGCGAGATCGTCGCCGCCAAAGGCGGCACGGTGGACGTCGAATCGACCGCAGAAAAAGGCACGACCTTCACCGTCCGCATTCCTCGGTTCCTCCCTGCTGGAAGTCAGTAGGCGGTGAGGAGACAAGGCATGGGGCTTGGAGAAACGCATTTCCACCCGCATTCATCTGCGGCTAAACAGGTCTTTCCCATAGGACCGGGTTGAGCGGCGACGCCGCGAGGTCGCCGGGGCGGCAACCGGGGAGCCAGGCCTTCAGGTCGTTGCCGTGCGCTTTGCTTTTGGGTTCCATCACTTTTGCATCCGCATCGTGATAGATGATGGTCATCACCTCGCGCGGCCGATCCGAGGTGTTGGGACCGGCACGGTGAAACGTCCATCCCAGATGATATCCCACTTCACCCAGATCAAACGGTGCTTCGTCCAGCGGCAAGCCCGATTCGAGCAACGCCTTGGAGAGCTTTTGCTCGGACTCATCCGAAATCTCGATATCCCGGCCGATGGCGTTGAACCGCTGGCTACCGGCAGAGTACGCAAGCGGGCCAAGATTCTTCGGCGTCGCTTGCAGCGGGATCCACGCCGTCACCGTGTTGTCGGTCGCCAGAGGCCAATAGAACTGATCCGCATGCCACGGCGTGATCCCGCCGCCGGGCTCTTTGTACAGCGCCTGATCGTGGTAGAGACGAACGCCTCGGCACCCCATCAAATCCGCAGCGATCCTGGCCAGGCGCGGGGAGAAAACAAACTGCTTGACCACCTCACTCTTGGTCCACAGGTTCATCACCTGCAGGAACGCCTTCTGGTAGGTGCTTCGCTGCTCCATCGGCAGGTGCATGGTGTTTTGCTCGCGGACTTGCCGGCTGATCTCGGCCTGATAGTGCTGGATCACCGCAGACGACAACACCTGCTTGAGCTTGATATAGCCGTTCTTCTGAAAAAACTGCTTTTGCTCCTCGCTGATCGCATACGGCTCGGCCAACTGTTGGGAAAGTTCGGACATGCGTGCTGCTCCTCGTGTAACTTGATGCAATTGCCAATACGCATCGACAAGTGCATGTGGCAAATCGTCGCATGTGGTTGTCTGCCGGGCTAGGTCACTTTGATCAAAAGATGATACTATTTTGCTCTATTGGTCGCCTTGCAGACTGGAAAGACGCGCGAATCGTTTACAGTGACATCCGAATGAAGCCCGCCAGTGAAAAGATTCTGCTCGATGCCAACAGCTCGTTCACGGTGCGCCACTTCCGACCCAGCGGCGGGTTTGCGTTCCGATGGCATCAACATGCCGAGGCAGAACTGACGCTCATCAAACGCGGCCGCGGCACGCGATTTGTTGGAGACACCATCGAGCCGTTCGGGCCGGGTGATCTGGTGCTGCTCGGCGCGGGATTGCCCCACACCTGGCAATCAACGCCAAACCAGCGCGGACCGAACGAGACCGTCGTCGTTCAGTTTCTGCCCAACCTCTTTTTCGACAAGCCCGAAACTCGCCATATCGGGCGGCTACTGACTTCTGCGCTCCGAGGGCTGCATTTTTCGGGCAAATCACGCGATGTCGTCGCAAACATGCTGTGCGAGCTTCCCAAATGCGACGCGCTGGCGCGATTGACCGGACTGCTGCACATCCTCGACCGATTGTCACAGGATCGATCGGTGCGGACGCTCTGCACCCCGGCGTACCAGTCCGGCGCGACCCCCGCCAACACCCGGCGGATCGATACGGTGTGTGCGTACCTGGCGTCCCGCTTTCTTGAATCGATCACCCTCGAAGAAGCCGCCGACCGCGCGCACCTCAGCCCGGCGGCGTTCTCGCGGTTTTTCGTCAAATCAACCGGACGCACGCTGACCGAATACCTCAACGAACTGCGTATCGGCCACGCCTGCGGACTGCTGATCGAAACCGACCAAACGGTCTCGCAGATCGCGTACGCATCGGGCTTTCACAATCTGTCTCACTTTAATCGGCGTTTCCGACGGTCGCGCCGAACCACGCCGCAAAAATATCGGCTGGCCTTTAACGCACCGACGGCGCACACCAATGGAGGAATGACATGAAACCGCGTATTTCGATCAAGCCGGATTTCGAGCGATTTGCTGATGTGCTCACGCTGCGTCGGGCAGTCAAAGGCCCGCCGGGCTTCGATTTCATGATCGATGCCACTCACCTGTCCAAGGCGCTTGGAAGTGACGCCAATATCAGCGGTGCCGCCCGGGCCCAGGCGTATCGTCTGCTCGGATATGATTATGTGCAGTGCTCGTTCTATTGCCCGATGGTCGAACTGCGCGCCGCCACCAGCACCCAGCGCTCGGAAGGATCGGCGACGACCCATTCCTCCACGACCAAGGTCATGCCATCACGCGAATACTATCAATCCCGCGCTTGGAGCTGGCACCCGGTCGCGGCGGGTGATCTGTCTTCATGCTCGGCGCAGTTTCGATTACTCGAAGAAGCGATCGCGAGCCTTCCGGCCGGTATGAAAGTGCTGCTGCATACCGCTGACATTTTCACCTTTGCGTGGGAGATGATCGGGTTCGAAAACTTCTGCCTCGCCAGCATGGAAGAACCGGAATGGCTCGATGAGGTGATGGATTCGATCCAGTCGGCTCAGTTCAACCTCATGCGCGAGGCGCTGCGGATCGCCGGGGATCACGCGGGCGGCGTGATCTATTCGGACGACATCGCCTACACCGAAGGTTTGATGCTTTCACCCGATTATTTCCGGCAGGCACTTTTTCCGCGCATCGGCAAGCTGGTCGAGATGTGCGGCAAAATGCCGCTGATTTATCACTCGGATGGCCGACTTTATCAGGTCTTTGATGATCTGGCCCGGTTGGGCGTGCGGGCGATTCAGCCTTTGGAACCCAAGTCGATGGAGCCGATGGAGATCCAAAAACGCTGGCCGGGCAAGTTTTGTTTGCTGGGCAATATCGATCTGGACCTGATGTCGCGCGGGACGCCCGATCAGGTCGAAAAACTGGTCCGCGAAAAGATCGAAACGCTCGGCGCCCATGGCGGGTACATGCCCGGCATCTCGAATACTGTTCCGTATTATGTCAACTACGACAACTACGTTCGCATGATCGAAACCAACTTCAGCTATCGGTAGCCCGGCCGTTCGATTACGTGAGTCCGAGCCATTGTCCAGACGAATCGGCACGCTTGAACGCAGCACGAATCCGGGCGATGACGTGCTCGGGCAGCGGACCTTTGGCGGCGTAGGCGAGATTGGCTTCGGCGTTTTCTTGTTTGGTCGTTCCGACAATCGCAGTGGTGACACCCGGCTGATCGAGCGTAAACCGCAGTGCGATCTGAGGCCAAACCTCCGACGCCTCGCCATCAAACCCAAGGTCGGCGGGCGTGATCTGCATCTTCGCCAGCCGATCGGTGTAGGTCGCCACATAGGACTTATACATTCCCTTCTGATCGTCCAAACTCTTCCAACAGGCGTTGGCGATGGGGCGCTTGGCGATGATGCCGACGTTGTTTTCCACCGCGACCGGCAGAACCATGTCGATGTTCTTTTGATCGACGATGTTGATGCTGGTTTCAATCACCGCGATATCCGGCAGCCTCGCCGCAAAGGCGGCCGCTTCGTTGTCGCCTGAATAGCCGACATGCGCGATCTTGCCCGCGTCGCGGGCCTTGACCAACGCCTCGATCGCGTCGTCGGCCTGGAGGGTCTTCAGATCGCAGGAGTGCAGCAGCATGACATCGATTTTCTCGACTTTCATTTTCTGTAGCGCCTGATCGACTGACGCCGTGATCACCTCCGGGCTCCACGCCGGGGCATCGACACCGGCGAGTTTTTGCCCGCACTTGCTGACCACGACAAAGTCCTTGCGTCGATGCGCGAGGTGATTGCCGATGAAGTCGTGGCTGCCGGGGTAACTGGTGGCGGTATCGATGAAATTGATGCCTTGATCGAGCAACGCCTCGACCATTTTCCCCGCCGCCGCCTGGTCCGCCTTCAGAAACGCGACCGGCGCACAGCCATAGCCCAATACCGAGACATCCAATCCTGTCTTGCCGAGAGTTCTCATTTCCATGTCCCCATCATAGGCGCGCCCGCCGACGGTGCCCACCCACCCCCGCCCTTCGGAACTTTGCGTACACCTGAGTGCGCAAAGGCGCGAAGAAGCGAAGAGACGCGAACCGATTACCGACTGACAGCATCGTGTCAGGGGTTTGAAGAAATCGGCGGATTTGCCTGATTTTACCGCCGACTTTTGAGGACGGCGGGGATATAGTTGGCTTGTCCTATTTCGCTTCGTTTGGGGACGCGCTTCATCGCATTTCCACGCGCTGCGATCGCTCATTGACAAGTGAATAGGAAGGGCTGAACTCCCGCCGGAAAGGTAGGAAATGCAACAGTTGCACGCTGGCGCGCAACACTTTGGCGGGTCAAAATCGACAAGTCTTGCGGCGGCCAAGGGTTACGATTTTCATATCGACTCAGATGGATGCAACAAATGCAACAAGTGAAAAGATCACCGCAAGAATCTGAAAGGTGGGAGGGGTCAGAACTTCGATTTCGGATCGGATCGGTGTCGGGCTTTGCTGACATCCGCCTTGCGATACGATACCCCCATGCGTTGGATCGCAATTCTGATTCTCGGGCTGGTCAGCGTCGGTTGCGTGCAGCCGCCGACGTCGGAGAAGGATGTTTTTGAGGAAATCGTGCAACTGACCAGCGGCTTTGGCACCGCCGGGGACGCACAGTTCTCGGCGGACATGGAATGGATCATCTTCCAGGCGATCCCGCCGACCGAAACGCAGTATCAGGTGTATATCGCACGGCTGATCAAGACCGCCGATCGCGTGACAGGGATCGGCCATCCGATCCGCATCACCCCGGCCCAAACGCAGAACGCACGCGGGTATTTTTCAGCCGATGGCGTGAGCGTGATCTTCGCTTCGACCGCTGGCAAACTGAGACAGACCCCCGCGCCAAACTCGGCCTGGTCGCTGCCTGCGGGGATGGAGATTTTTCGAGCCGACGCCTGGCAAGCCGCGATCGCCGCCACGGAGTTTTCACGCGGGATCGATCTGGCCAGGCACCCGCTGACCAACAACGCGTACTTCGATGGCGAGTGTGCGTTTTCGCCGGATGGTAAGTGGATCATTTTCACGTCGACACGCGATGGCGATCCGATGCGGACGGACCGGACGCCGCGCGATGCGGATATTTATGTGATGCGTTCGGACGGATCAAAAGTGACACGCCTGACCACCACCGACGGCTACGACGGTGCGGCGGTCTTCAGCCCGGACGGAACGCGGATTTGCTTCCGATCGGATCGCGCCAAGAACGGGCTGGTTGGCGTACGGGTCGCCGATCTATTGTTCAACGAGTTCGGCGACATCACCGGAATCGCCCGGGATCGTGCAGTGACGACCGATCCGGTGCTGCACTTTGGCCCGACGTGGCATCCTGATGGCACGCACATCGTCTACGCCGCCAGTATCGATGATCGACATGAGTATGAGTTGCAGATGATCCGCGTCAATGGGACTCGCCAACTGCGGCTGACGTTTACCGATGGTCCTGATCTGCAGCCGGTTTTCAGCCCGGATGGCAAGTACCTGATGTGGACGAGCAAACGCTCTGTTGACGGCACGTCACAGATCTTTGTCGCGAGGTTCAAGATGCCAGAAGCGAGTTAAGCCCGCAGTGACGTCCTATCGCATCAGCGTTGCCGTGCGATCCGGACCGACGCTGACCATGCTGATGGGCACGCCGGCGAGTTCTTCGAGCCGCTTCACATACGCCTTGGCTTCGGCGGGGAGTTGGTCGAAGGTCTTGCAGTCGCTGAGGTTGGCGTGCCAGCCGGGGAAGGTCTCATAGACCGGCTCGACCTTTGCCAGCGTCTCGACATCGGCTCGAAAGTAGGGAAGCAATTTGCCGTCGACTTTGTAGCCGGTGCAGATTTTGATTTCGTCCAGGCCGCTGAGCACGTCGAGCAGCATGACCGCGATGGTCGTCGCGCCACATAGATCAACGCTGTATTTGACCGCGACCGCGTCGAACCACCCGCATCGCCTCGGCCGGCGAGTGGTCGTGCCGTATTCGTTGCCGCGCTCGCGGATGTAGTTGCCGGTTGCATTGTCCTGTTCGGTCGGGAATGGCCCGCCGCCCACGCGGGTGCTGTAGGCCTTCATGATCCCGATGTATTGCTTCACGCACTGCGGCGGCGCGCCGGTGCCGCTGAATAGGCCCAGCGTCGAGCAACTGCTGCTGGTGACATACGGATACGTCCCGTGATCGACATCCAAGAGTGCCGCGTGGGCACCTTCGAACAGGATTTTTTTGCCCGCTTTCCAAGCTTGGATCAGCAAATAGCCGGTGTCATCAACATAAGGCGCGATCTTGATGCCGAAGTCGCGATACTGTTTGAAGATCGCATCGGCGTCGAGCGGCTTTTGGTCGTACATCGCCGCGAACACCTTGTTCTTGTCTGAGGTGATGCGGTGGATCTTTTCTTTGAGGGATTGCTCGTGCAGGAGATCGCCGACGCGGATGGCGCTGGTGCGGTGCATTTTGTCGGCATAGGTCGGGCCGATGCCGCGCTTGGTCGTGCCGATCCCCGATGCCCCGGCGGCGTTTTCGCGGGCGGCATCCTCCAACTTGTGCCACGGCATGACCACATGCGTCTTGTAGCTGACCTTGAGTGTCTCAGGCGTGATCGTAAAGCCCTTGTCAGTATTGACTTGAATCTCTTCAAAGAGCTTTTCAGGATCCAGCACCACGCCATTTCCGATCAGGTTGAGCGTGTGTTTGCGAAAGATCCCGACCGGCAAAAGGTGAGTGGAATGTTTCACCCCGTTGATGACCACCGAGTGACCAGCGTTGGCGCCACCACAGTATCGGGCGATCACTTCGGCCTTTTCAGAAAGGAAATCGACGATCTTGCCCTTGCCTTCATCCCCCCACTGCAGGCCAACAACACAGGCATTTCCGTCCAAAAACGATGATGCGGACATAGCGTCTCTCTTTTGCTGCTCTCTTTGACAGCCGTCGCGTGTCTGACACATCATGTGCCCGTATCAACGCGCGGAAGCATCCGTTGTAGAAGTTACCGATGCTGTGGTCAAGTTGACGCGCCGGTGTCGTATTTATTGACAGTTGCCGATGGGCTTATAGGCTATGATCGTGTTGAACCCGATGTCCCCACTCAACCCCATCCTCGACGTGCCCTTGAGCACGGTCCTCAAAGCCGATATCGCGCTGACCCTTCAGCAGCTTTTGCGGGTCTATACGGTCGGAAATCTGATTGATGCCTGGCAGGACCCGCGTGAACAGCACCGGATCGAGCAGCTTTTTGAGTCGCCTGATCAGGCTCGCCATGCCGTGAGCGTCTGTGCGACCTGGCTGGGGTTCGAGACGTTTGTGATGCGCAACCCTCAGGCTGACCCGTGGCTGGCGGGGGAAATCACGCTCCACGTCCCGCTGCCGCTGCTGGGAACGCCGGCCGACCTCGACGGCTAAACTCACTTAAAATCTGCGGTCCAACAGGCGATACTGCACCGCTTCGGCGATGTGGTTTTCGGCAATGGTGGGGGATTCGTCTAAATCTGCGATCGTCCGTGCGACTCGCCGAACCTTGTCGTACGCGCGGGCACTCAAGCCCAATTCGTCCATCGCCTGCTTCATCAAGAGCAGGCAGGTGTCGTTGAGTTCGCAATGCTTCTGCAGTTCCTTGCTGCTCATGCGGGCATTGGTGGTGCTGCTGGCAAATCGTTTGATCTGGATCGTCCGGGCCTGCTGCACACGCTTGCGCATGGTCGGGCTGTCGGTGCCCTTGTGTTTGCCGGTCAGTTCCCGATACGGGACGGCGGGGACTTCGATGTGGATGTCGATGCGGTCCAATAGCGGGCCGGAGAGTTTGGCGAGGTATTTTTGCCGCGCGCGCGGGTCGTCGGTGGCATAGCCCGATTGCGTCGGATTCATCGCGGTCACCAGCATAAAACTGGCGGGGAAACGGACCGATCCGTGGACGCGGGCGACAGTCACTTCCCCGCCTTCCAGCGGCTGACGCAGCATTTCCAGCACATATCGTTGAAACTCCGGCAACTCATCGAGAAACAGAATGCCGTTATGCGCCAGTGACACTTCACCCGGCTTGGGGATCGACCCGCCGCCGATCAGGGCTTGGGCGGTGGCCGAATGGTGCGGCGTGCGGACCGGGCGTTGATCCATCAGCGAGATATTGTCAGGCAATAGCCCCAGCGCCGAATAGATGCGGGTCGTTTCCAGCGATTCGGATCGTGTCAAAGGCGGCAGAATCCCCGCCAGTCGCATCGCCAGCATGGTCTTGCCGGTTCCGGGAGGGCCGATCATCAGCACGTTGTGCGCCCCCGCCGCCGCGATGGTCAGGGCACGCTTCACCGCTTCCTGGCCGCGAACATCCGCAAAATCAAGCGTCTGTTCGACGTGCGATTGCGCGAACGGCTCGCCATCGAGTTCATACGGGTCCAATTCGAGCAGTTCGTTGAGGAACGCGACGCATTGTGTGATCGTCGCGACCGGGATGACCTCGATTCCCTCCACAACGGCGGCCTCGCGGGCGTTATCCGATGGAACGATCACCCCGCGAAACCCCTTTTCCTTGGCGAGCATCGCCATCGACAGCACGCCCTTGACCTTCCGCACCCTGCCATCCAGCGCCAACTCCCCGGCGATCAGATAATCCTTGTGCCGCTCGGTGTTGATCCCGTTGGTCCCGCGCAAAAGACCCAGTGCGATGGGTAAATCCAGCGCCGGGCCTTCCTTTTTCACGTCGGCGGGTGCCAGATTGATCAGGATGCCGTGGGCCGCGAATTGAAAACCGCTGTTGATGATCGATCGGCGGACGCGCTCAATCGATTCTTTCACCGCCGTCTGGGCAAGCCCGACGATCGTCGTCTTGCTCATGCCCTGTCGGGTGACATCACATTCAATTTCGCACAGGATCGGGTCGATACCGACGAGCACGAACGAGTGGATGCGAGCGAGCATAGTGCGATGAGTCTACCAGTTTA
Source organism: Phycisphaerae bacterium (assembly GCA_041740275.1). Classification (GTDB taxonomy): domain Bacteria; phylum Planctomycetota; class Phycisphaerae; order Tepidisphaerales; family Tepidisphaeraceae; genus BPJO01. The sequence continues at coordinate 2,737 of JBGSMH010000685.1, read as the reverse complement.
CGCGACCTTCGCCATATTTGGCGTTCTCGCATCGGTCCCTCGCAAGGTGCGGTTGACGAAAACCTCCAGTTCGACCGGCCGGGTCGGTGCCGATGAGGGTTCGCTTCGAGCCGGCGGGACGGGCGAATCATTGGTTTCGGCGATTGACTGCTGCAATTTTAGCCGCAATCGGTGGATCAGGTCGTCGACCTGGGCACTGAGCTTTTGTTCGAGATACGCGACCATTGAACCGGCGTGCGTCTCCATTTGCCGCAACCGCTCGGCCAACTGACGTTCACCCGATTGCAGTTGCGATTCCAGGCCCGACCAAACAGTGTCCAGCCTCTTGTGCAACCGTGATTCGCCGGTCTCGAGTCGATCTTGGGAAAGTTGCAGCACCCGATCGACGCGATCGGTCAGGCGCGGCTCGATCTGCTCCATCGTCTCTGCCGCCCGACGATGCAGCATCTGGACGCGATCAGACAGGCGTTGCTCAAGCACCGCCGCGACATCATCGATGCTGCGATTGAGCTGTTGGACGTTGGATTCCAGTGCCTGCTGATGTGCCGCGACCATCGCCGACACCTGGGCCTCTGCCGAGGCGCGCGTGGTTTGAAGTTGGTTGACGATCGGCTCGACGCGCAATTTGGCGTCGGCCTGAAGCAGATCGAGTTGGTCAAACATTGACTGCCGGAGCGATTCCATGGTCTGCCGCACTTCGGCACGAAACACGATGCCCATCTCATCCACATCCGACAACGCTTCTTTGGCTGCAACTATTGACTCGTCCTGGGATGCGGGTGGCGTTTCCTGAGCGTCAGCGATCGCCGATTCCAGTTCATCGATCATCTGCTGCCGCGCCGGCGCGGCGAAGCTGGCGAGTTCTGACTTCACCTGCTCGATCTGCGCATAGACGTCCGCCGCCAGCTTTTGGAGTCGATCTTCGTCGAGATGATCGGCCTCGATCCCACGCGACAGCGCCGCCTGCTCGCGGGCGGCGGGGAGTGTTTCTTTGAGTTGATTCAGCACCGGATACGCGGCGGCGACCTGCTGGCGAAGCGATTCGGACAACGCCTTCAAGCTGCTTTCGGCTTTGCCGAGCAGTTCCAGTCGCTGGTCCAGTCGCGCCTCAAGCTGCCGTAATTCCGCGAGATTCACTAGATTTGGATTGTCCATGATCGTCCATGATCGATGACCTGCTGCCCATTCGCCTTAATAACCATGATCGGCAGATGGGGGGTGATCCGTCCAATAATTGGCACCGGGGAGTGCGTAGGAGGGCGCGCGGTGCGCCCCAAGACACTTTCGGTCTAATTAAACCCCTTTAATGTTCCCGACAGGGCTCGAACCTGTAACCTTCGGCTTCGGAGGCCAATTTTCGGGATATTGTTAAAGGTTGACCACCATTGACTTGATACTGTTTTTTCAGGCGTTTTATCACTTTCCGACATTGACCAGCATTCCTAGCCCCGACCCGTATTGCTCGATTCTCTAGCCCCGTTCTAGCCCCGATGGTAAACTAGCCCCCATGAACACCAACACCCTACGCATCGCGGACGAGACAAAACGACCGATTACCAAGCGCTTCGCGTTCACAGAGGCACGCATTAAAGCCGCGTCGTGTCCGGCTGGCAAGGATCGCATCTTCATTCACGATGAGACCGTGCGCGGGCTGGCGTGTCTTATCACCGCCAACGGGCAGCGGGCGTACTATGTCTATGCGTGGGATAGCAACTTGAATAAGCCGATCAAGAAAAAGATCGGCGACGCAAACAGCATCAACGTTGACGCCGCCAGGGACGCCGCCAAGATCGAACTTGGCAACATCGCAAAGGGCAGCGATATCATGGCAGCGCGTCGCAAGACTCGCACCGCCCCAACCGTGGGCGAACTCTGGCAGCAATACCACGATCAGCACTTGACCGGCAAATCGTCGCCGCACAGCATCAAGTCGGACCTGAGCCGCTACAAACTACACTTGTCGGCGTGGGCAGGCCGCAAGACGACCAGCATCACCCCCGACGATTGCAGATCGTTTCATGCGGACATCACCCGCAACAAGGGCGGAAACATCGCGGACAAGACGTTGAAGTTGCTCCGCCGCATGTTCACCTACGCCAACGTGCGACCCAACCCCGTATCCGAAGCCGGGATTGAGTTTCACGGCGACGATAAGCGGACGCGGTTTTTATCCGCCGAAGAAATGGCCGCATTCACAAAGGCGTTGACGACTTGCAGCAATCAGGACATCGCAGACGCTATCCGATTCGCGCTATTGACCGGGGCAAGGCGTGGCAACGTCTGCGGGGCAAAGTGGCAAGACATCCATCTTGACCGGGGCTTTTGGATCATCCCCCGCGCCGAATCGAAAAACGATGAGGCTATGACTATCCCGCTCGTACCCGAAGCGATTGCCCTACTCACCCGCCGCCAGAAGATAAACGCACTGAGAGCCGATCGGCGATCCAAGCGATACAACACACCCGAGCAACCGTCGATCTATGTCTTCCCCGGGCGCAACGTCAACCAACCGTTGAAGGAAGTCAAAACGACGTTTGAAAAGGTTTGCACGGCAGCGGGCATCTTGACCGGCAAGGCCGCAAAAGACGCGGGCGTTGTCGGGTTCCGATTCCACGACTTGCGGCACACGCTGGCGTCTTGGATGTTGGGACACGGCGCACCGCTGTCGGTTGTCGGCAAACAGTTGGGGCATATGGACGTTAACTCAACGGCACGATACGCACACCAAGACGTGTCA
>JBGSMH010000684.1:0-4592 GCA_041740275.1 Phycisphaerae bacterium | reverse complement strand
CTTTGACACGACGGTGGTTTCGTTAAAGGTGCAAAATGCGACGCTTGCCGAAGCGGTATGGGCCATCCATGTCGTTTGGGACGGAGATACGTCCCTCGCCGGATTAAGCTATCGGGTTGTCGGGGAAACGATCGTCATCGGGAGAAACGACTATATGGGCCGCGGGGCTGTTCTGCGCGCCTATGACGTCAAGGCATTAGTCGCGAGACTGGTGCCACACCAACGTCAGTTGGAAAAAATTCTGCCTGAACCGAAGCACCGAGGAGGGGCCGACTACCTATGGGATCAACAAAACGACAAGTTTGACTTCGATCTGTTTGATCGCGTGGAAGGGATGATGTACAGCATCGCGGCCGAAGCGATTGTGGAAAATCGCTCGCCGACCGTTCGGGCGGGCGGGGTGATCTTTGTCGAGGCATCGCGAGACAAGCACCAGGAGATCGCCCGGCGACTCAACGAGATCATTGCAGAGTTGGACAGGATCGGAGCGCCAGCACAATGACCCGCAGCGCCAGACATTTTGGTTTGCGGGCGATCGTGTGGCTGACGCTTGCGGGTTGCGTTGGTGGCCTATGGTGGGATAGCCGCGATTCGATGCACGTCCTGCTATTGCCCGGTCCCGGCGGACAGATCAACGCACTGCGGGTCTGGTCCGGCAAGATTGTTTGGATCAGCAGTCGTCAGGGCATCGGTGAGTCACGGGCATGGACCGTGACGCATGTTTCAGCGTCTGGCATGATGGAAGACGATCGATCCAGCCTTTGGGGACTGCATTCGAAATTGCCGACGGATGCTCCGCGCGGATCGAGATTGATGAGTCTGCTTTCGTACCAGTATCTACATCTGCCCGCCGATGCCGTAACGCTTGGCGGGTTCACCGTGACCATCGCGGAAGGGATGCAGATCGAACCCCAGCGCGACACGGTCCTGATTGGCTCACCAATGTGGTTCTGGACCGCCATGCCGCTGCTGTTTTGCGGACTAAATGTGCGTCGCGCCATCGTCCTCATCCGCCGCAAACGCGCCGGTTGTTGTCTGATCTGCGGCTATGACCTTCGCGCCTCGCCAGACCGATGCCCCGAGTGCGGGACGAGGCTCGAAAACTAAAGTTTCGTTTTGGAACTTGCGACCAGGGGCGTTCGTCCTGAAGATGCGTTGGTGCCGAGGGAGATTTAAGGGATGAACGATGAGCGAGTATTACAAGAAGTACGAGGAACTGACCAACCGCATCCAGCAATCGCGACCGGCCGAAGCGCTGGTGCTGATGGAAAAGCTGGCGAACATCGCAACTGACGCGGGCGACGATGAAGTTGCCGAGGATGCGGTGATCACACAGTTGCGTCTGGCGAGTGACATGGGGGACATGCCCTCGGAGTTTGCGGCATTCAACCGGCTGGCGGCGTGGCACCTGGCCGGTCGATCGCACCTGGGACCGGCGGTTCGGTGGTACTACAAATGGATCGCTTCAAAGTTGCAGGAATATCCGTCGCTGACACGCGAGGCCATTGCCGATTTCCTGTCGCGCATGGAAGCATGCTATGTCGCCGACAACGAGGGGCTTCGGCCAGTCTACGCGCTGCGGATGGACGAGGCGGCGTTTGCAGGTCGACAAAGCGAAGCCGACGAGTGGTGGACCAAGTGGCAGAATGAGCCATCTGACGATTCGGACGACTGTCCGGCGTGTGAAACGCACAGCAAGGTCGAGGCATTGCTGAATATGGGCCGACCCGAGGAGGCAGTCACCGCCGCCGAACCGATCCTCAATGGCGACCAATCATGTGAGGAAGTGCCGTTTACCACTTGCAGCCGGTTGCTGTTGCCGCTGCTTCGAAACGGGGATGTACAGCGGAGCGAGCTTTGCCACCTGGCGACGGTTCGCGCGGTCAGAAAGATGCCCAAGCTGGTGCGGTATCTGGCCGAGCATGTGTTGTATTTGTCGATCACCGGACGCAGCCAGTTTGCCGCCCGACTCGGTGCTATCATGCTGGTGCGGAGCGAAGGATCGCAAAATGGGCTGATCCGTTTCCGCGTCGCCGCCGCGACATGGATTTGGTCGGTGGCGGAACTGCAGCAAGGCCGAACCCACGCCCGCCTCCCGCGACGCCTCCCCTGGGCACCGGCCGATCAACTGGTCCCGCTGGAAGAACTGCTCGCCCGTGGCGAATCCGAGGCCCGCGATCTGGCCGCTCAGTTCGACGCCCGCAACGGGACCGATGTGTTCCACCAACGCGTGCAAAGCTTGGAAGCCCTGGCAACGTTTATGCGCGATCAACCGTCGGCAAATTGATCACACGCCGCGATCATCGGGCAATGTCGTCGCGCGCGATCCGGTCAGGGCTTTGATCCGTTTTTGGCCTTCCGGGCAGCGGGGCAGCAGCACACATTCGCTGCATTTTGGATTTTGCGCCTTGCAGATCGCCCGGCCATGATAAATCAGCAGGTGCGACCAGATCGTCCAGTCGGATTGCGGCACGATCGGGATCAGGTCTTGCTCGATCTTCACCGCATCGGTCGAGCGCGTCAGACCCAGGCGATTGGACAATCGGGTGACGTGGGTATCGACGGTGACGCCGATGTTTTTGCCAAACGCGTTGCCGAGGACGACGTTGGCGGTCTTTCGCCCGACGCCGGCCAACTCGACCAATTGCTGCATCGTGTCGGGTACGACCCCGTCATGTAGATCGATCAACGACCGCGCCATTCCGCGGATCGACTTGGCTTTGTTGCGAAAAAAGCCCGTCGATTGAATGTCCTTCTCCAATTCCTCCTGCGTCACGTTCGCGTAGTCGGCCGGGGTGCGGTACTTGGCAAAGAGCGACTTGGTAACAATATTCACGCGATCATCCGTGCATTGGGCAGACAAGATCGTCGCCACCAGCAACTGTAAAGGCGAGGCGTGATCCAGCGAGCATTTGGCGTTGGGGTAGGTGCGTTTCAGGATCGGCAAAATCGCGTTGACGCGCGCCTGGCGAAGTTGAACGGTCTTGCGGGTTGGTTGGGGCATGGTCAGTTCGTGCTGGAGAGGGTGAGAACGATCGGACGCAACGCCGTGCTGAGCACGACCATGCCCAGCACGGAAAATAGCATGTTGCGCACGACCGAAAACAGTTCGTGGCTGTACTGGTCGAAGCGGTCGAGTTCGGCATTGGCGACATCGGGGTCGTCGGCGTTGTCCAGATACGTCTGCCGATGCTTCGACACCTTCGGCCAGACCACCCAGTTGCCATAGATCAGGAATGATACCGACAGCACATAGAGCGCACTGACCAGGATCGGCACGATCACATTCACGCCCGATCGATCGACCGAAAACCACTTGACGATCAGCGGAAGCAAATAAGCGGCGGCACAGAACAGTTGCAACCGGAAGAACGTCGCGACGATCGCCCCGATCACCTCCCCGGCCAGCAGAACGCTGTGCTGTTTATCGAGATTGACCGACAACACGCGCGGGAGCGTCGGATCGGCATCGCGAATCACCCGCATAATGATCGGCGGGACGATCGCGATCCCCAGCACGCACCCAAACCAGGCGGCCAGCGAAAGCCAGTAGATCGCGTCAACCAATGGAACCATGACCCCGACAGTAGACTCGCCCCGTCCGGCGGGCAAGCCAACGACCGATGGGTCTGCCAATATTCCGGTCGTCGCCATCCGTTTTTGATAACAAGAAATGCGTTGAAACCGCAGATGAACGCGGATGAACGCAGATCGAATGATGACGCCGCCAGGCCCGGAGGATGTCATTTACCCCGAGTTCGAGTAGTTGTGTAGGCGTATTATTTTGAACGGATGGCGGATATGAAATTCTACGCGATCAGAGAAGAAAGCGCTACCCCCGTCGATATCCTGTCCACGTGGCTGTATCGAGACTTGTATCACGCCGAGTACATGGGGAAGCGGAATCGCTACGGCGATTTGCCGTACGAACCGATCCGCCTGATTAAGAATCTGTCGCTCATGCCCCCGGTTGTGATTGCAAACACCCGACTGATCGTGTCAAGCGAGCTGGCTGCTCGACTTCCCCTCGGTCCAGGCGTTGACGTGTGCCGATGCGTGTATGAGTTCTGCTACTGGCACGCGGCGGATGCCCAGTCGGTTTCAACGCTGTTGGAAGAGCTGTCTCCAATGAACGATGACTTTGCGCAGTGGCGAGCACGTCATCAGGTTCCATCACCGCCGAACTGTGAGTACTCGGAAGTCATCGCGATCCCGATTCCACAGCATCACGCAGCAGAACCAGTCTATCGACTCTCGTTGCCGCCACCCAGCTACTCGCCAAAGCCTATAGAGATTACGCTTGCCCACCGCGCAGCCGAGGCTTACCCGATCATCGAGGCGATTCCGTACTACCTATTGCGTGACGACGCTTTCGATGCCCTCGTGGAGTTCTTGCCAACGCAGCTGTTTCGCGTGATCGAGCTCACCCTCACATGTGGCGACCGGAACGGGGTCGGTTTTTGAATCGCCTCAAGAACTGACCTTATTTCGCCCAAGACAGACCTCTGCCATCCGATTGAATTAGTAACAATAGCCAAAACGATTGCGGATCGGCAACCAGAAACTCGCCGGTTCGACAAAATGGCATCGAA
>JBGSMH010000683.1:0-9773 GCA_041740275.1 Phycisphaerae bacterium | reverse complement strand
GTCGTGACGACCAACTTCATGATCGGCTCGAGCAGCTCAAGCTTCGCGGCTTTGGCGGCGTCAATGATCGCCAGTCGCCCGGCGAGTTCAAACGCGATCTGCGAAGAGTCGACGTCATGGTAACTGCCGTCGGTCAACGTGACTTTCAGATTGATCAGCGGGAAGCCAGCCAGCACGCCGGTCTTGCACGTCATGCGAATGCCGTACTCGACCGAGGGGATGTATTCCTTGGGAATCGATCCGCCGACGATCTTGTTCTCAAACGCCACGCCATCTTCCCAGTGCCACTTTTTGAGCACTTCGGGTTCGACGCCCGTTCCATCGAACGGCTCAACGCTGATCCAGCAATCGCCGAACTGACCACGGCCACCCGACTGCTTCCGATGCAGCCCGCGGATGTCCTTGGCAGAACCGCTGATCGCTTCGCGGTAGCTGACCTTTGGCTTGCCGACGACCACATCGACCTTATAGTCGCGGGTCAGACGCATTTTGATGATTTCCAAGTGCAACTCGCCCATGCCCGCGATGATCGTTTCGCCGGTCTCGCGGTTGTAGCTCGCTTGGAATGTCGGGTCCTGACGACGCAGGTTGGTCAGTGCCTGGCTCAGCTTGTCCTTGTCGGCAGCGGTCTTGGGCTCGATCGACATGCTGATGACGGGCTCAGGGAACGTCGGACGTTCCAGAATGATCGGCTGATCCGGGTCGCACAGCGTGTCGCCGGTCATGGCTTCATTGACGCCGATAACCGCAACAATGTCCCCGGCCTCGGCGACATCGCGAGCGATGCGGTCGTTGGCACTCATTTGGAACATTCGGCTGATGTTTTCACGGCTATTCTTGTTGGCATTGAGCACGCGCGTGCCTTTTTCCAGCCTGCCGGAATAGACGCGAACATAGGTCAGTGTGCCAAACTTGTCGTCCACGATCTTAAACGCCAACCCGCAGAACGGTTCATCAGGCGTCAGTTGACGGGTGATGACCTTCTCGGGGTCTTTCAGATCGTGCCCGGTGACGTGGTGAATATCGGTGGGAGCGGGCAGGAAGTCGATAACACCATCGAGAACCTGCTGCACGCCGACGTATTGATACGCCGATCCGCAGAACAGCGGGTGAGCCTTAAACTCGATCGTGCCCTTACGGAGTGCGGCACGCAGTTCGGCTTCGGTGAGCGATTCGGGATCTTCCAGGTATTTCTCGGAAAGCGCGTCATCCAACTCGGCGACCTTTTCCAGCATGATCGCGCGGTATTTTTCGTAGTTGGCTTTGTCCAGATCCGAGAGCGTATCGATCGAGACCATCTTGACGGTCTGGCCTTTGTCCTTGTCGTCGCCGTAGAATTCGGGCATGTAGGCGACTTTGGCGATCAGATCGATGACGCCGCGGAAGGTTTCGGCCTTGCCGATCGGGATGATGACCGGAATCGCCGGGGCGCCGAGGCGATCGAGGATCGTCTTGTAGCAGAAATCGTAGTCGGCCCCGACTTTGTCCATCTTATTGACGAAACAAATGCGTGGGACATTGTATTTGGTGGCCTGACGCCAGACGGTTTCCGATTGGGCTTCAACGCCTTCCTTGCCGTCAAACACCGCGACCGCGCCGTCGAGCACGCGAAGCGAACGCTCGACTTCGGCGGTGAAATCGACGTGTCCGGGGGTGTCGATCAGGTTGATGTTGTAGGACGGGCCGTCCAGGTTCTTGGTCAACCACGATCCGCGCTTCCACTCACAGAACGTGGCGGCGGAGTTGATGGTGATGCCGCGCTTCTGCTCTTCTTCGTCAAAGTCCATGACGGCGGTGCCTTCGTGGACCTCGCCGATCTTGTAGACTCGGCCGGTGTAAAACAGCACGCGTTCGGAAGTTGTGGTCTTGCCCGCGTCGATGTGGGCAGCGATACCGATATTGCGGATCTTGGTCAGGTCACGAGCCATAAACGCCTCTATCCAATAGACTTACAGCAATCCTCAGGTCCGCTCAGGTGTGGCGATGCCCGCCTTGGGATTAAAAAATGCACGCAGCCAATCTGCGCGCACATTGAGCCGACGCGGTTTGCGAAGGGCAAGGAATGTACCGAACCGACGGTTGGCGTCAAGTGGATCGAGTGTTTTTGGGCGAAATGGAAGGCTTTGCAGTGCCCCTCAATCCCCGACAGACGAATAAACACCCCTTCACCCCGAAATTAGCGTTTTCACAGGATGGTCGGCGGATAATCGGGCGTCATTCAACCCAAGGAGCTATCCATGACATCCCCCATCCGTGAACGCGGCGCGATCGGCAAAGCACTATTGGTCTATCTGGGCACTGGCAGCATTGTTATCGCCGGGCTGGCGTATCTGCTGTTTGCGGGCATGGGGTGTTGACCCCCTTACAATACGGACCCGCTGCGACCCTTGTATTGTCCCCGCCGATTCGCATGATTCTGCGAATATATGCAGTGGCTCACAGATCTATGGTGGACGACCGAATCGGTTCCCCACGCAGTGTTGATCATCATGGTCGTCTCGGCGATCGGGCTGGCGCTGGGGCACGTCAAGTTCAAAGGCATCAGCCTCGGCATCGCCTGGGTGCTGTTTATCGGCCTGGCGTTTGCCCATTACGGGCTGACGGTCAACCACCACGTCCTCCACTTCCTGCGCGAGTTCGGACTGATCCTGTTTGTCTTTACGATCGGCATTCAGGTCGGCCCGGGCTTCTTTTCATCGCTCAAACGCAACGGCCTGCCCCTGAACATCGCGGCGGCGACGATTGTGCTATTGGGCGTCGGCTTATCCGTAGCCCAGTGGAAATACTTCATGGGCGGCAACGAAGCCGCACTCCCCGCGACGGCGGGGTTGCTCTCAGGTGGTACCACCAACACCCCCAGCATGGCGGCAGCGACTGCGGCGTTTGCGGACATCAACAAACAACGCATCAAAGCAATCGAAGCACAATCCAATGTGCTGATACCCTTACCCCAAATCCCCGTTGCCGCCGAAAACGCTGCGCGCCCAAACCCGACAACGCCTCGGCTCACGCCCCCCGTCGCTGACGCCGATGCCACCATCGGGGCGGCGTACGCGATCGCGTATCCCTTCGGCATCCTCGGCGTGCTGCTGGCGATGCTCAGCATCCGCTTCCTCTTCCGCATCGATCTGGCAGAAGAACACCGCAAGCTGGCGGCAGAGATGAAGAACCCGACCCTCGACGCCATCAACGTCGAAGTCGCCAACCCCGCACTGGTCGGCAAGCTCATCGGTCAAATCCCCACCATCAGCCACAGCGGCGTGGTCATCACCCGACTGATGCGCGATGGAAAGGTCGAGGTCGCCGACCACGACCTGACCCTGCAACTGGGCGATGTGCTGACGGCGGTCGGTCCGACCAAGGAACTTGGGGATATAGAGATGATCGTCGGCAAGCGCACGCACACCGACGCCCGGGCCGTCAGCAGCGGGATCGACGTCAATCGCATCCTCGTCTCCCACAAAAGTGCCGTAGGCAAAACCGTGGCAGAGTTGGGCCTGCGGGAAAAATACGGCGTGCAACTGACCCGCATCCTGCGATCGGGCTTTGAGTTGCCCGTCACGCCCATGTCGCGGCTTCAGTTCGGCGATCGCGTGGTCGTCGTCGGCGAAACGCGCTCCATGCCCGCCGTCATCGAAGAACTCGGCGACAGCCCCAAGGCACTGGATCGGCCGCTGCTGGTTCCGATCCTGATCGGTATCGCGCTGGGCGTGGTCTTTGGCAGTATCCCGATCGCCATCCCCGGACTACCCGCCCCGCTTAAACTGGGTTTGGCAGGCGGGCCGCTGATCATCGCGATCGTCCTGAGCCGTGTTTACAAGATCGGCCCGCTGATCTGGTACATGCCCAACGGTGCCAACATGATGTTGCGGGAACTGGGGATCGTGCTGTTTCTGGCGTGTGTCGGGCTGCTTTCGGGCGAACATTTTGTCAGCACGTTTAAGTCGCACGGTTTGCAGTGGATCGCGATGGGTGCCGCGATCACCATTATCCCGGTCATGCTCGTGGGCATCGTCGCCCGAGGCATTTTCAAGACTAATTACATCACGCTTACCGGCCTGCTGGCAGGAAGCATGACCGATCCGCCGGCATTGGCGTTCGCCCAAAACATCACCGGCTCCGACGCACCGACCGTCAGCTACGCGACGGTCTATCCGTTGGTGATGTTGCTGCGAGTCATGAGCGTGCAAGTGGTGGTCCTGACGATGGTCCACCCGTAGCGGCCGCTACACATGCGCCCGGTACGCGTCGGCGATCTGTTTCAGGTAGACGTTTTGATCCAACGCCCAGCGCTCGGTCGAAAAGATCTCGATCTCGTTGAGCCCCTTGAAACCGGCCTTCTCCACGCAGGTGCGGATATGGGGGATATTGATGCAGCCTTCGCCCATCAGGCCGCGATCGTTCAATAGATCGCGCGTGTTCGCTCGCCAGTCGCAGACGTGAAACCCGAACAATGTCCCCTGCTTGCCCGCCAGCGCGATTTCGGATTCCAGGTCGGGGTCCCACCAGACGTGATAAACATCGCACGCGATACCGACCCATTTGGATTGCAGTTGCTCGCACACCAGCCGGGCCTCTTTCATCCGATTGATGCACGACCGGTCGGCGGCGTACATCGGGTGCAGCGGCTCGATCGCCAGCTTCACCTTGTTCGCCTGAGCATGCTCCACACAACGCCCAATCCCGTCGACGACCTGCTTGCGGGCGTCTTCCAGCGACATGCCGACCACGGCACCGACCACCAGCACGACCATCTCCGCGCCGATGGCGGCGGCTTCGTCGATGCAGCGTTTGTTGTCGTCGATCGCCGCATCGCGCACGCTGGAATCGAATGCCGCAAAAAACCCGCCGCGAACCAGTGCGGGGACTTTCAGGCCCGACGCGCGGACGATCTTCGATGCCTCAGCGACCCCGATCGGCTCGATCACGTTTCGCCATACGCTGATCCCGCCAAATCCGGCTTTGGCGTAGGCGTCGCAACACTGTGCGAGCGTCCACGGCTTGTTGGTCATCGTATGTACGGCGGCAGTGGAAAGGTCTGGCATCATGTATTTCTCAAATGAATGGGCGTCGATCCAAAACGTTCTTTAATGGTCGCCGCGAGCGGATCAAACCCGGGAGCGCCAGTTGCAGTTCCGACCATGCACACACGCGGCCGAACAAATTGTGAAGATCGTTCCAGTTTGGATCGTTGTGGTGATCGATCTTTTCCAGCCGATCGAAGTGCGCGATCGCGGTCGCCTTGAGCGCCGCACGCGATTCGTCGAAACGATGCCCGCTGTGCCGCACACTTCGCGACAGGCAGAAGACCCAGTCGATGAAGATAAACCCGCCGGCGTTGGCGAAGGTCATCGCCTGCCCATCATCGAACATCCTCAGGCAGGTATCGACCATCGCCTTTGCGTGCGGCAGCGGGCGGCGATCGGCTTCAATGTTGAACAGGTAGTGAAACGTCCCGGCCAGATGCTCGTGCAGTGGCTTGGAACCCTTCGCCTGCCCCGGCAAACATCCACGCAGCAATAGACCGATCTCGGCGTCCCAATTGTCGGTCAGCCAGCCGAAATACGCATCACGAACCGATTCATCGGCCAGATCGCAGATCAGCTGCGAAGCAAACACACCGGCACCGCGATGAGAATGCCCCCACGGGGTTTCTGTCCAATCCAAGCCCTCCAGAAGCGAGCGAATCCCATCCGGCGACCGGTACTTCTCAAGGCCACTCAGCGGGTGCGTGGGCTTGGCATCAAACAACTCCATCGCCGCCACGCAGTGGGCGGTGCAGTGGTAGTCATGATGGGTCGATTCGTTCCACAAACCCGTCTGGGCCGACTGCAGCGATCGCAGTGTTTGCACGAACCCATCGCGCACCGGTTGGTCCTGTGGAAACGCGCCCAGCGTATAAAGAATGTTGGCCGCATCCGCCACGCCGTACGGGTTGAGCGTCGCGTCACTCCCGTCGCCGGGCGCGTTGGCATATCGCTTGTATTGTCCCGGTGCAGCTAGGCGACACCGATCAACAGTTTCCACTGCGAGTTTGACGATTCGGTCGATGTTGATCGCGGTTCCCATACCGTATTCGCATTCGGTCAAGGTTTTGGCAGAGCTCACGAAGGTTCGAAGTTGGCACGAAAGGTCACGAAGAAGACATCATTGAACAAGTCGCGATCCCGTCGCTGACAAAGGCGCAACAGTTGGCCGGTATACCTTCGTGGAACTTCGTGCCAACTTCGCGCCTTCGTGAGCTCTTCTCGTCATCACAACGCCGGGACATCCAGCCACTTCTTTTCTTTCCACGACTTGATGCCCAGTTCCGCCAACTGCACGCCTTTGGCGCCTTCGCGGAGGGTGTAGCGGAACGGTTCGTCCAATGCGACATGACGCAGGAACATTTCCCACTGGATCTTGAAGGCGTTGTCGTAATTGATGTTGTTCGGAACTTGTTGCCAGCCTTTGTAGAAATCGATCGGCTGCGCGATATCGGGGTTCCACACCGGTTTGGGCGTCTCGGCGGCGCTTTGGACCTGAACTTCACGCAAGCCTGCGACGGCGGTGCCCTTTGTGCCGTTGACTTCCACCGTCAGCAGATCATCCCGACGCACGCGCACGCACCAACTGCTGTTGAACTGACAGACCGTGCCATCCTCCAACACAAAAATCGCGTACGCACTGTCGTCGGCGGTGGCGTTGTAGACTTTGCCCGATTCGTCGCGGCGCTTGTCGATATCGACATTGCCGTACGCCACCAGCGACTTGATCGGTCCGAACAGGTTTTCGATGACGTACTGCCAGTGGCAGAACATGTCGATCATGATCCCGCCGCCGTCCTCGTCGCGGTAGTTCCAACTGGGGCGTTGGGCGGGTTGGTCGGTGTCCATGCCGGTGAAGACCCAGTAGCCGAACTCGCCGCGAACCGAGAGGATTTTGCCGAAGAAGCCAAGCTCCTTGAGCATGGCGATCTTGCGGAAGCTGGGCAGCCACAGTTTGTCCTGCACGACGCCGTTCTTGAGTTTTGCCTTTTCGACCAGGTCGGCCAGTCGCAACGCCTCGTCGGTCTTGGTGGCGGTGGGTTTTTCGCAATAGATCGCTTTTCCGGCCTTGACGGCTTTTTCGACAAAACCGGCCCGTTGCAGCGTTCCGGATGCGTCAAAGAAGATGTGGTTGTTTTTGTCTGCCAGCGCCTTGTCCAGATCGGTGGTGTAAGGCAATTCGCGACCGATCTCGCGCTTGGCAACGTCGATCGCCAGCGGACGAAGCTTATTCTCATTTCGGCCAGTCAGGATGGGCTCGGGCATGAGCGTCAGGTTGTCGTTGACCTTCACCCCGCCTTGTTTGATGATCGCCAGGATGGAGCGGATCAGGTGTTGATTGGTGCCCATGCGTCCAGTGACGCCGTTCATAACAATACCGATTTTGCGGGTTTCCATTGAAAAATCCTGTGGGGTTGGAGGTTCGTTTTCCTGGGTTTTGATTCATCGGTCAGTTGCCAGCCAACATCACTAGTCAACTGTTTTCCGCCGTCACATACTCACTCGAATGGGCATTACACGGATTTTGGGAAACAATTCAAGATGAGGGATGGTTGTTTCGTGAACTATTGTGGTTTACGGATCATCAGTCGTGGTTCGTGATTCGTGGCTCGTGGTTCGTGAAATTCCTAAACCAAGCCCTAAGCCCGAAGCCCAAGGCCCTCGTTCCCAACCCCTTTTTCCCCGAAAAGTCAAGCGCGGGCGCAGGGCGCCGGGCGAATCAATCGGAAAAATCAGCGGCGATTGCGCGCGGGGGCTTGAAATGCCTTGATTTTGCAGTAGTGTTTGTTCACCGATTGTCCGATGGATCGCTGTGAGACGATCTTCGGGGACGGCGGTGCACGGGGAAGGATATCAGCACGGAATGGATCCGTGCTGCCGTGCGACGGCTCTGGCATTCGAGAAATCGAGCGCCGGCTCCGTCCGGTTGACCAGGCGGGTCGGCCGGTTCGGCATTGGGAAACCGCAAGGCGACTCAATAAAATCCTCTCACGTCCTGGCGGTGCCTCGTCCGGCTCCAAAATCTAAGGACGAAGCCGCCTTATCGGAGACGCGTCTATGGCAAAGTCCATGACCAAGTCGGAAATTGCCGCGAATATCGCGGAAAAAGTCGGCGTGACCAAGAAACAGGTCAGCCAGTTCTTCGAAGCCCAGGCGGACCTCGCCTACAAGCAGGCGAAGAACCAGTTCGTGATCCCCGGGATCGGCAAGCTCGTGCTCGTCGAAACCGCCGCTCGCGAAATGGTGATGCGCTTCGGACCCAAGACCGGTCAAACGGTCAAGATCCCGAAGAAAAAGCGCCTCAAGTTCCGCGTCGCCAAAGCCGCCAAGGATTCGATCCTGGGCGCGGTTAAGAAGTAACGCGATTCGACCCAACCATCATCCTCAACCGATGATGAAGAAGCGAACACCAAAGCCCACGACAACCCGTCGTGGGCTTTGTGTTTCAATCATTTATCCACCCGAACCGACTCCCGCGCCCGCTCGGCGATCTGCAACTCCACATCATTCACCTCGCGCTCGGTCAATGTCCCGGCAAAGACCGACCAGCCCCGCACGCCCTCCACCATCAGCTTTGCCCGCACGCGATACCGCCCGCCTTGGGCGACAAAGCGAAGCGCCTGCGCCGATTCGTCCCAATTCCTCTCGATCAAATCGGCCCGTCCTTCGCTTTTTTTCATATTCTGCAAAAACCCCCACAACGCCCACTCATGCCCAACCGGCAGCGGCAGCGCGAATCGAATCACGCCCAATGCGGTATCACCCGTCGGGCTGATCCAAACCTGAGTAACATAGTTCGACCCGCGATCGGTCGGCTGCGCCGTCCAGCCGGCAGGGACTGCGACGCTGGCCTCTAGATCCGCGCGGTAGTCGGGATCGCCTAACGAAATCGGATCGGGTTTGTTAGCGCACCCGGTTTGAAACAGCATCAGCGCAACGAACACAAGGACAAGCGCAACGCTCGTCCTTGTGAGGGATGGATTGGTTGGAGGCATCGGAAGAAAGTCTAGGCTTTCTTGCCGGCGCTTTTCTGGAAGCTGTAGGTTCCGCCGAACTTCTTGGTGAAGCGATCGACCCGGCCTGCGGTGTCGAGCAGCGTCTGCTTGCCCGTATAGAACGGATGGCTGGCCGAACTGATATCGACCTTGACCAGCGGGTATTCGTTGCCGTCTTCCCACTTGACGGTGTCTTTGCTCTCGATTGTCGATCGGGTGAGGATCGAAAGGGTGGAAGACAGGTCCTGGAAAACGACCGGACGGTAGCGCGGGTGAATGCCCTTTTTCATATAAAACCTTCGATTTCTAGCTGAAAGACACAGATTCGCGTGCGAAAATCCCCACGGATTCTCGTCAGCGAGGGTCGAAGATCGTACAACGATTGTCAGGAAATGCAAATCTGCTTCCATTTCCGTTTCGATTCATCCATCCATCCGAATAAACGGATTGAACATCCCCCATTCATGAGGTATGCTGACAATTATGCGACTTGATCAAGCCTTCGCCACCGGGAAGCCGACGATTTCCTTCGAGTTCTTTCCGCCCAAGTCTGAGGACGGGTTTGCGGCCCTCTATCGGACGATCGAAGAGCTACGCCCGCTGGCACCCTCTTATGTTTCGGTGACGTATGGTGCGGGCGGATCGACGCGAACCAAGACGCTGGAACTGGCCGGACGGATTCAGAACGAGATCGGCTTTAACACCGTCGCGCACCTGACGTGCGTCGGCCATACCGCCGACGAAGTCGGTC
>JBGSMH010000682.1:0-3398 GCA_041740275.1 Phycisphaerae bacterium | reverse complement strand
CGTCGCAGCCCCGAGCAGATCGTCGAGGCCGCCATTCAGGAAGACGTCCAGGCCATCGGGCTCTCGCTCCTGTCCGGGGCACACAATGTGCTTTTCAAAAGAGTCATCGACCTGCTCAAGGCCCGCGACGCCGGTGACATCCTCGTCTTCGGCGGCGGGACCATCCCACCCAAGGACATCCCCGGCCTGACCGCGATGGGCGTGTCGGCGGTCTTCACCCCCGGCACTCCCGCGAAGGTGATCGTCGAAACCCTCAAGGAAAAACTCTCGGTCACCACCTAACTCGTCCAATCGCCAGCCCGGAAACGTCGGGGCAAATCAAGAATGACTTCGGATCTTTCCATCCTCATCCCCAAAGCGCGCGAAGGCAATTTGCGCGCCGCGTCGCGGCTGATGAGCGTGATGGTCGATCAACCCCAACGATTGGCCGAACTGTTGTCCGGTTCAGAGGATTGGCCTCAGCCGCGATTGGTTTTGGGGATCACCGGTGCGCCGGGATCGGGCAAAAGCACGCTCACCGACCATCTGGCCCACGAATATCGAACCCGTTTCCCCGATCGCAGACTGGGGATCGTCGCGGTTGATCCGTCGTCTCCCTTCACCGGCGGTGCGCTTCTGGGCGATCGCGTGCGGATGATGCGACATGCGACCGACCCGATGGTCTATATCCGCTCACTGGCCTCGCGTGGGCATTTGGGTGGGCTGGCGCTGGGTGCCAAAGGCGTGGCACGCGTGATGGGACTGATCGGCTGTGATGTGGTTCTCGTCGAAACCGTCGGCGTCGGTCAATCCGAAGTCGAAGTCGCCATGAGCTGCGATCTGACCATGGTTGTCCTGGCTCCCGGACAAGGCGACAGCATCCAGATGCTCAAGGCCGGTCTGATGGAGGCCGGCGATCTGTTTGTCGTCAATAAAGCCGATCGCGAAGGCGCAGACCGACTCTATCAATCGCTTTTGTCCGCACTGCAACTCGACGCGATGGCGAAGATGGAAATGACCCACTGCTCTCAATTTGAGAAGCCTCAGGAAAACGTCTTCCTTGTCTCGGCGACCAATCACCAGAACATCAGCGGGCTGGTCGATGGCCTGGAAGCCTGGACCGATGCCAGCCAGGACCAGTGGCGAAAAGATCGCAAGCAGCAGGTCGTCGATGAAGTGAAGATGGCGTTGCTGGAAGAAGTGCGGCGGCGCGTCGTTCGAACGATGGGCGTTAACGGCAAGAGTGAGGCGAGAATCAATCGAATTTTAAGAGGCGAAGTGACCGTTCAGGCACTGGCCGAGGATTTGATGAAGGAAGCGGTACGGTAAGCAGAAAGAAAATATCATGAGTGATCTTAATAAAACTGTCGAATCGATCGAAGCAGGCAAACAAAAATGGGAATCAGGTGCCGTCGCCAAGACGATCAGCAAGTTCCCCGAACAGAAAAAGCAGTTCGTCACCGCTTCGGGCAAGGTGGTTGAGCGGCTTTATATGCCAGCAGCCAGCACCCTGAGCGAATATGACGCCAAGCTGGGCTATCCCGGGTCGTTCCCGTTCACCCGCGGCGTGCAACCGACAATGTATCGCGGGCGTTTCTGGACGATGCGTCAGTACGCCGGTTTCGCAACGGCTGAAGAATCCAACCAACGTTACAAATACCTGCTCGGACAGGGCACGACCGGTTTGTCAGTTGCGTTCGATCTGCCCACGCAGATTGGCTATGACTCCGATGACGCCATGAGCGTCGGGGAAGTCGGCAAAGTCGGTGTGGCGATCGATAGTCTGGCAGACATGGAAACCCTCTTCGACGGCATTCCGCTGGACAAGGTCAGCACCTCGATGACCATCAACAGCACCGCCGCCGTTCTGCTGGCGATGTATATCGCGGTCGGCGAGAAGCAGGGCGTCCCTGCGAACAAACTCAACGGCACGATTCAGAACGATATTCTCAAGGAATACATCGCCCGCGGCACTTACCGCTTCCCGCCCAAGCCCTCGCTTCGGCTGATCAGCGATATCTTCGCCTACTGCACCAGCGATGTCCCGAACTGGAACACGATCTCGATCAGCGGCTACCACATCCGTGAGGCCGGTTCGACTGCGGCACAAGAGATCGGCTTCACCCTCGCCGATGCCATCTGTTATGTCGAAACCGCGATGAAGGCCGGCCTGAAAGTCGATGACTTTGCCCCGCGTCTGGCGTTTTTCTTCGCGGCTCACTCGGATCTGTTCGAGGAAGTTGCCAAGTTCCGCGCCGCACGCCGGTTGTATGCCAAGATCATGAAGCAACGCTTCAACGCATCCGACAAGAGTGCGATGCTCCGCTTCCACACCCAAACCGGCGGCGTGACGCTGACCGCACAGCAGCCGGATAACAATGTCGTCCGAGTCGCGATTCAGGCGTTGTCTGCGGTGCTGGGCGGCACGCAATCGCTTCACACCAATAGTAAGGATGAGGCACTGGCGCTCCCGACCGAAGAATCGGTCACGATCGCACTGCGAACGCAGCAGATCATTGCCCACGAATCCGGTGCCGCGAATACGATTGATCCGCTGGCGGGCAGTTTTTATGTTGAAAAGCTGACCGACGACCTCGAAGCCGAGGCCGAGGCGCTGATCAAGAAGATCGACGATATGGGCGGCATGGTCGCGGCGGTGGAGCAGGGCTTCGTGCAGAAGCAGATCGAAGAATCCGCCTACCGGTTCGGCCAGTCAATCGAGTCCGGCGATCGCGTTATCGTCGGGGTCAACAAGTTCCAATCCAAGGACGAAGCCAAGGTCGATCTGTTTGAAGTGCCCGAAGCGACCCAGCAACGTCAGATCGACAAGGTCAAGAACATCAAGGCGACGCGCGACAAAGCCAAGGTCGAAGCGGCGTTGAAGAACGTCGTCGATGTCGCCAAAGGCACCGCCAACCTCATGCCGCCGATCCTGGAAGCGGTCAAAGCCTACGCCACGCTCGGCGAAATCTCAGCAGCCCTGGCAACCGTTTTCGGAGAATACACAGAGTCCGGGAACTGATTTCCCTAAACACTAAGCCCCAAGCCCTAAGCCCCCAAAATTACCATGGTCAACGCAAAAGCAATCAATCACATCGGGATCGCGGTCAAATCGATCGACGCACAGAAGGACTTTTACGAAAAAGTCCTGGGTGCAAAGTTCGAAGGCACCGAGATCGTGGCAGAACAGAAAGTGAAAGTCGGCTTCTTTCTGGTCGGCGATGTCCGGCTTGAATTGTTGGAACCGACTGACCCGACCAGCACCGTCGCGGCGTTTATCGAAAAGAAGGGTGAAGGCCTGCATCATGTCGCCTACACCGTCGATAACCTGCAATCCCGCCTTGATGAACTCAAGGCCGGGGGCGTGAAGCTGATCGACGAAAAGCCGCGCGTCGGGGCGCATCACAGCAACATCGCAT
>JBGSMH010000681.1:0-2470 GCA_041740275.1 Phycisphaerae bacterium | reverse complement strand
CGAACGCTTCATCGTTATGGCCTATCATCGTCGGACGGGCTCAAAACTCAACCGAGATACTTCAATATGTGGTTTGTACTGACTTTGATGGGACTGATGTTCGCCGCCGACGTGTGGTGGTGGTATTTCGCGGATCTCGCCGCGCGCCGGGCCAACCTGGGCCCCGCCTGGCGCTGGGCGATCGCGGGGACCATGTTTGTCGCGATTTTGGGACTGTTTTTGCTCATCGTGGCGCGGGTGATCCGCATGGACGCGATGATCATGCCTGAGGCGGCGGTCAAGCTGACGTTTATCTGGCACCTGATTATCCTCCCGCTGGTGTTTATCCCGTCGCTTATCGGGCGATTGGCAGGGGCGCTCTGGGGCGCGATCCGATCGAAACCCGAAACCGACGAACAGCCGTTGAATAATCCCACTCGGCGTGCGTTTCTTGCACAGGCGATGATCGTCGTTCCCCCGGCGGTGACGCTGGCAATGACCGGGCGGGCGATCATGGAACGCGATGAGTTTCGCGTCAAAAGCATCGACCTGCCTCTGAAAAACCTCCCCCCCGCACTCGACGGCATGACCATCGCCCATGTCGCCGATCCGCATGTCGGATCGTTCATGTCGGATGCCAAATTTCGGTCGATCATCGACCGAACCAATGAACTGGACGCCGATCTGGTGCTGCACGCGGGGGATATGATCAATCACAATCTCAAAGACCTCCCTGACGGGATCGAGATGATGCGTCGTTTCAAAGGCCGCTACGGGCGGTTTGGGTGCCAGGGCAACCATGACCTGATCGAAGACGGCAAAGAGTTTGAAGCGAAGGTTCGCCAGGCCGATATCGGAATTTTGCTTGATGAATCGGCCACCCTGCGGGTGCGAAACGGGGCAAAGGTGCAAATCCTCTCGCCGCGCTGGGGGCGTCGCCGAGATCAGCCCCAGGGCGACGATTGGGTCAATGCTTCGGTGAACAAGGTGCTGGCGTATCGCGATCCTGGTGCGTTCACAATTCTATTGGCACATCACCCGCATTCGTTCGATCGTGCCGCCGAGATCGGTGTGCCGCTGACGTTGCTGGGCCACACGCATGGCGGGCAGATTCGGCTGCTGGGAGACATTGGGTTCGGGCCGCTGATGTATAAATACTGGTCGGGCGTCTATCGCCAGAACGATTCAGCCGCCGTGGTGTCGAACGGGGTCGGCAACTGGTTTCCGCTGCGTGTGAATGTGCCGTGCGAGATCATTCACCTGACGCTTCGCCGGGCGTAACGCCGCAATCGCTGCGCCAGATACGGGGCGCGGATAAAGACAATCGCGATCAGCACCCATCCCAACCCGATCGCACTCAAGACCGGCGTTAACGATCGCAATTCGGTTGCAGTGGGCAGGTCAATCGGCGCGGCGTCGCCGGGTTCGATGAGCCGACCTGAAGTGCGCTGGGCGAGCGATTCGAGCAACGCCAGATTGTTGCCGATCGCATCAAATTCTTTCGGATAACGCGACGCGATCGCCGCTCGGCTGACCACGCGGCCATCCATTGCGATCACACCGACAGATGGTTTGGTCGATCGAGCCAGACGCCCGACATATCGACCCGGCGCGACTTGCTCCATCGCGGTGGTGACGCCATCGCGCAACAGCGACAGTTGCAGCCCGTTGAGCGGCTTTTGATCCGAGGCGGTGACGACAACCGTTTCATCGCTTGTTCGCCAGTCGGTCGCGATGCGCGGGTCGATCGGCGATCGCTTGATCAGATCGGCGATCGATTGAAGCGTGGCAGGATCAAGGTTGGCCGAAACGCTGGCGACGTGTCCGAGCCCGACCCGCCAGATCGCAACGACCGGTCGACCGTCCGGGGCGGTCGCCATGGCGTCGGATTCGGCCCGCTGGAACGATTCATAGACGTCGGCTTGCGGGATTTTGACCGTGTCCAGCGCGCCTGCGGTGACGATCGGTTCGACGACCTTCGTTTGATCATCCCCGCGCGCCCCGGCCAGTAGTGATTCGATCGCCTCCGACCAGCGCGACGGGTCGGCTTCGCTCATCACGGCACCGCCGGACTGGTCTGCGATCGCTCGCAGCGGCGCGACGGCGGGAAAATCGGTGGTCGCCAATACGAACAGCCGAATCGCGTTGTCAGATAGCGTCTTTGCCAACGCGTCCGGGCTGGAGATCGTCGCGTCGGCATCACTGACCAGTAGCAGCCGAACCGGGTTGGCAGACCGACGCGAGGCGATACTGGATAGCGCCGCCTCCAGGCCCGTCGGACCGCTCACAGACGCCCGGCGGATCGATTCCAGCTTCGCGATCGCCTCGGCGGGGCTGACCCGATCGGCAATCAATTCCGATTCCCTGGCGAAGGTCGCGATCGACACGCGTTCGGGATCGTCGAGTTTCAAGATCGCCGCGATCGACGCCGTCACTGCCCGGTCCCAGCGCGATCGGTTGCCCGCCTGGGCCGCCATCGATCCGCTGGCAT
>JBGSMH010000680.1:0-4585 GCA_041740275.1 Phycisphaerae bacterium | reverse complement strand
TCTCGATGATGCCCGACCGCGCCCCGCCAACCCCGTTGGCCCAGGCCAATGCGATCGCGCGGGCGTTGCCCGATGCGTCCTGCTGCACCGCCGCCAGGCACGGCACGCCGCCACCTTTGACGAACTCGCTGCGGACCAGGTGTCCCGGGCCTTTAGGTGCGACCAGGATCACGTCCACATCACTCGGCACTTCAATGGTCTTGAAATGCACATTGAAGCCGTGGGTGACGCCCAGCGTCTTGCCCTTGACCAGATGCGGCTTGATCGACTTGTTGTAGACTTCTGGCTGCACTTCATCCGGCAGCGTGACGATGACCAGATCGGCCTTCTTGACGGCGTCTTCAACGCTCATCGGATCAAACCCGTGTTCGATCGCCAGCCGACCGTTGGCCGAATCCTTGCGGTTGGCGACGATGACTTTCACGCCCGAATCGCGGAGATTCTGCGCGTGGGCATGTCCCTGCGAGCCGTAGCCGAGGATGGCGACGGTCTTGCCGAAAAGGGGTGCGATCGGTGCGTCATTGCCGTAAATCATCTTCAAATCTGCCATGGTTTCTTTCCGAAAAGTCGAGCCGCAGAATGTATCGTCAACCCCCCGCCGCGTCAAAAGTGTGTCGACAACCCCCAATGCCGCAAAGCCTCATCGTAGCGACTCGCGGGAATGCCGCGCCATCGTCTTGCATTTTGCACAATACCCGACATAATAACTCTCCCGTTTTCACGGCGGGCAGGTAGCTCAGTTGGTAGAGCACAGCACTGAAAATGCTGGTGTCGCCGGTTCGATCCCGGCCCTGCCCATTTCCCCTTTATCATTGTCAGCCATTGCCGTCGCATGTAATCGCTTGGTTTTTCCGTGCGATTTTGCGGCTGGCGAAGTCGTGGTATCCACTGCGGAAACAACGCCCATTTTGTCAGCGGTTGCCCCGATTTGGCATGGGATAGTCGTCCTCACCGCCATTCGCCGGAGTGGCGGGCTAAAGGAGATCAATTCGGTTCGAATCGACAGTAAAATCGCACTGTTCGCGAGTGCTCAGCAGAACGCGATTTCGAGGCGGCAAATATCTCTCAGACCCTTTGTCGACACACCTACTTCGTAGCTTCGATCTCCCGGACCGGGCGGAAGGTGAGGTGGTAGCTGGTTGACCCTGGGGCGGAGAAGCTGCGATAGGTGACGGCACAGGAGCCGGCATTGCCGAAAAATGCCCCGCCGCGAATTGCCTTCTCGGAGCCTTTTTGATCGCTGCTCCATGGGTCGGAGGTCCATTCCCACGTGTTGCCGTGCATGTCAAAAAATCCCCACGGGTTGGGCTTCTTCTTGGCCACTTCGTGTGGGTAACCTTCCTTCCTGGCGTAGGCGTTGTCGAGGAACCATGCGTGGTCACCGAGCTTGGCGGGCGAATCGCCGAAGTAATACTTTGTCTTTGTGCCGGCGCGACAGGCGTATTCCCACTCGGCCTCGGTAGGTAGCCGGATCGTCTGCCCAGACGCGGCCGATAGCTTTTTGCAGAACGCCTGAACATCGTCGAAGTTCACCCACGTGGCCGGGTAGGCGTCGCCTTCCTGGGTACTGATCTTGCCCTTCCACGGCTCGGTGCCCATGACCGCCTTCCACTGTTTTTGAGTGACGACCGTGCTGGCCAGGGCGTACCCCTTGTCAATCGTGACCCGACGGGTGTCTTTCCCTTCGCCCATGGTAAACGCGCCGGGCTTCACTTCGATGAAAGTGATGCCGGAGGTCTTGTCTGTCGACGGGGTGCGCGCGGATGGCTGCGTGGTGGCGGCAGGCTTCGTGGCGGGCTGCGTCGTCGACTCCTGCGGGTTCGCTGCCAACGCAAAGGCGGCGACGACAGCCGTCACGAGCATCGTGAGAGTCCCGCGGTATTCCATGACGATCTCCTTGATGGCGTATGCCTACGGAATTGATAGGGTATTCCGTCAACCCTTCAAATCAAATGTTTTACCATCATGTGCCGAAGGCTGGGGAAGCGACTTTGACCCCGTAAGTGTTGCCGGACAGTCAACGCGATTGCTCTTCCACTTTCTCCAGCTCAGTCGGCCGGCTGCTTGAGTTCCAGGAGGAGCCCGTTTGCCAACTCTTTGACTTCAGGTTTCGTCGACTTCGACACCGCAGTCTGGCAAATGGACCGCGAGACAGGATCGTATTCAGAGTTCTTTCCTGCTGCCGCACGGGCAAGGAGAGCAGCCCCTAGATGTTGAAACTCGTTTCCGCTCTGGCTCATCGGCTTGGCCATTTCCATGGCAGTGACCGGCGATATCGCACCGATTGCAGAAAAGGCTTCCAGCCAAAGAACCGTCATGTTGGCGGCAGAGATGCGCTGGTTCTCAATCCACCATTTCAGCCGGGGAGGCAACGGCTTATCGGCACCTTTTGCCTCGGGAGATAGCGTCGCTTCAAAAAGCGCGAGCGACAACTGACCCACCTCAGTCAGCGCTGGAATCGCGCGTTTGTCGCCGATCTTGGCAAGGGTGGCGGTGGCTGCCTGAAGGAACAATGCGTCCTGCCATTGCTGATCCATGGAATTGATGATTCCGTCTACTGCACTCGGATCTCCGATTTCCCCCAATACCGCCACAGCGACAGCGTTCCGTCGTTTGGCAAGCGGGTTAGCTTCCTTTACAGGCTCGAGTGCCTTCAGCAGGAACGGCACGGCGGGCAGGCCAATACGTACGAGTTCTTGAGCGCTGTCGTTACCCTGAAGCTGGAACAGGGGACCATGCCCGCTGCCGACGGTCCCACTCCACCTCAGACTTGCGATCAGTGTTTCAATCCGTTGTTTCTCTGGGTCTGATAGTGCGGCTTGCGTAGAGGCCGTGGGATGTGTCGCGGGTTTGGTGTCGTTCGCCTCCTGCGGGTTCGCCGCCAATGCAGACGCGGCGACGACAGCGGTCACGAGCAACGTGAAAGCGCAGCGGTAATCCATGGCGGACTCCTTGGTGGCAATTGCCCTGGGGAATCAATAGGGTAATGGGTTAAACCCTCTAATCAAATCCTATACGATTGTATGTCGAAGCCTTAGGAGCAAACCATCGAGCTCGATTTATCCCTGTCGGACAGTCTGGTTCGCACCGTCCCACTCGCAAACGCGCAACAGGCTAAAAGCGGAAAACGAAAATACTTATGCGGATTTTCAGTCATTTTCGCAAATTTTCCCTCGCGCGTTGCGCGCCAGAACCGTTCTGGCGCGCAACAGGGGTGTAAGTATGGAGGGTCGGCTTTTCGGTAAGTGTTTCAATACCGAAGTGTACCGATTGTGATTTGACCCATCGGCTATACGATCACCAATCTTAAAGAGAAACCTTCAAATCTTCACAGAGATCACCAGCATGACTTCCCTTCGCATTCATCGCGGCGTTAACTTTGGCTTCTACGCTCGCAACGGCTACTACAGCTCCGAAAAGGCCCGTCTCGAAGTCGATCGGATGAAAGAATGTAATGTCTCGCACGTCTGCGTGATCGCGACGGTGTTGGCCGACACATTTTGCTCGCCGCGACAGTACCGCGATTTCAAGATGACGCCCGCCGACGATGAGGTGCGCGAGATCATCGACTACATTCACAGCAAAGGCATGGTCGCGCAGTTGCGGCCGATGCTCGAATGCTGGGACGGAACCCAGCGATGTCACATCACCTTCCCTACCCCCGATCGCGAGATCATGCCGGGCAAACCGATCAAGTATGCGTCATCGTGGTTCGAGGGGATGATCGATCGCACGCTGCACTACGCGCGACTCGCCCGCCGAGCCGGGTGCGAGATTTTTTGCATCGACAGCGAGATCGACCGGATCGTTCATTACAACGCGGACTGGAGAAATGTCGTGCAGGCGGCCAGAAGTGAGTTCAAAGGGCACCTGACCAGTTCGCATACGCACGCGGTCAACTTTTTGAAAGAGTTGGAAAACAAGGACCACTGGTTTTACGACCTCGATTCGCTAGCCAGCAGTTTTTATCACGCGGCTTCTGACGGAACGCCGGGCACGACCAAAGAGCAGATGATGGAGAAGCTTGAGCCGGTGCGTCAGATGTATCGCAACATCGCGGCGATCTACGGCAAGCCGTTCTACTTCGGCGAGATCGGCTGCTGCGCTGTCGCCGGCGCGACCAAGCTCCCCTACTTCTGGAGCAACGGCGGCGGGTATGACGGGCACGAACAGGCACGGTATCTCGATGTCGTCTGCGAGATGTTCTGGCAAGAGCCGTGGTGGACGGGCCTATACTGGTGGAAGTGGGAGGAGCAAAACTATCGGCCTCAGTTCCACGACGACCCGGCGGGCGACAAGGGTTTCACCGTCTGGGGCAAACCCGCCGCCGACACGATGCGTGAGTGGTATGGTCACAAGGAAGGTTGATAAAGGGCCTCTTGAGGGCCACCAATGTTAGGATATGCCCAGACGCAGGTTACCTGGAAATATGGGCTGGCACGAGCAGCGAATTCTTGGAGGACGTTGTCAATGAATCAATCCCATGATGCCATTCGTGTCGGAATCGCAGGCCTCGGTCGAAGCGGCTGGGGAATCCATGCAGACGCAATTCGCTCGATGCCCGATCGATTCAAAGTCGTGGCGG
>JBGSMH010000679.1:0-4279 GCA_041740275.1 Phycisphaerae bacterium | reverse complement strand
GCCAACGCCCCTCGCTGCGACCCGCGGCTATTTGATTTGGGCGTGCCGGTCATGGGCATCTGCTACGGCATGCAACTGGCAGCACAATTGCTCGGCGGGGAGGTCAAAGCCGCCCGGGCCCGCGAATATGGCCGCGCCCATCTGCACATCGCCAAAGAAGACCCGTTCGTAAAAGGCCTGCCACAAGAGACGACGGTTTGGATGAGTCATGGCGATCAGGTGGATTCGCTCGGATCCGACTTCATCGGCCTGGCGACCACGCCCACCTGCCCGATCGCGGCGGTGCGACACAAGGTCAAACCTTTCTTTGGCGTGCAGTTTCACCCCGAAGTCACCCACACGCCGCGCGGCGATGTCATTTTCCACAACTTTCTCTACGAAATCTGCAAGTGCGCCGGTAAGTGGACGATGGGCAACTTCATCGATTTCACAGTCGATCGCATCCGCAAACAGGTGGGCAACGCCCGCGTGATCTGCGGACTGTCGGGCGGGGTTGATTCGTCCGTCGCCGCCGCGCTATTGCACAAGGCGATCGGCGAGCAACTGACGTGCATCTTTGTCGATAACGGCCTGCTGCGGAAGAACGAACGCACGCTGGTCGAGACAACCTTTGTCGATCATTTCCATATTGATCTGCGTACCAACGACGCGTCGAAACAGTTTCTGGAGGGTCTGAAGGGCATCACCGACCCGCAGCAGAAGCGCAAGATCATCGGCAAGGAGTTTATCGACGCCTTCAAACGTGAGGCAGCCAGCATTGGCGATGCGCGATTCCTGGCGCAGGGCACGCTTTATCCCGATGTGATCGAGTCCGGGCATGGCTACGCCGGCACGGCAGCGAATATCAAGCTGCACCACAATGTCGGCGGACTGCCTGAAGAACTGGGTTTTGAACTGGTCGAACCCCTGCGTGAGCTTTTCAAGGATGAAGTCCGCAAGGTCGGCGAAGCGCTTGGCCTGCCCGAAGAGATCGTCTGGCGTCACCCGTTCCCTGGCCCTGGCCTTGCGGTGCGGGTGATGGGCGACATCACCGACGAACGCCTGCGCGTGTTGCGCGATGCCGATGAGATCGTGCTGGAGGAGTTGGTATCTGCCAATCTCTATCGCAAGACCAGTCAGGTCTTTGCGGTGCTGCTGCCGATCGGAACGGTGGGTGTGATGGGCGATGCGCGTAGTTACGACGCGGTGATCGCGATCCGGGCCGTTGAGAGCCAGGATTTTATGACCGCCGACTGGTCGCGGATTCCCTATGATGTGCTGGCGACGATGAGCAACCGCATCATTAACGAAGTCCGTGGGGTCAACCGCGTTGTCTATGACATCAGCAGCAAGCCCCCGGCGACGATCGAATGGGAGTAGCAAACATGAAGACGGAACCAGCAGACTTGGTCGGGCGATCGCTCGCGGTCGCAGACTTGATTGAGTATCAGCCTGGCGCGGTGGTCAGCCGGGTATTGCTTAAACGCAAGACCGGCAATGTCACGCTCTTTGCGTTTGATGCTGGCGAGGGATTGAGCGAACACACCGCGCCGTTTGAAGCAATGGTGCAGGTGATCGATGGCGAAGTGGAAGTCACCATCGCCGGGGAACCCACGCGGGTGTCGGCGGGGCAGATGATCATCATGCCCGCCAATCGTCCGCACGCGCTGAGCGCGGTCAGCCGATTCAAAATGCTGCTGACGATGATCCGTGATCAGTAGCGGTCAATGGTTTTTGCGAAAGTATGAAATGTCACCAAAGCGTCGCAAGCAAGTCGCGGTGGTGTCGCTGCTGGCGGCGGGCGTGATGCTGTGGCTGGAACGACACGCAAACGCTCAAGGCAGCGGTGAATCGTGGTTCTGGATTGTTGTCGCGGCGTTGGTGGTGATACTGGCGAGCGCGGAGTTGGCAGGGGTGGGCAACAAGGCGGACGACCGAGCGGATAAAAAATAATCGCAAAAATTTCCATTTTATAATTGGAAAATAGAGCGCGGTGTCCGATACTATTGGTGCAGTAAAAAAGTCGTGGAACGGTCCTGAAATCGGACACCTACGCGAAGAAGCGATGAACCAACGCCCCAGGGGCAGAGCATCGCCCTTCAAGTTACGGCAAGCCCACTTTGCCTGTCTGATACCAGACGTTTCGCGTCAAATGCACTGCATCTAATTTGGTCCGCTCGTCAATTCGCTCTGACACGCAGACATGCGCCAGCGACATTGACGAGCGGATTGTTTTTTGCGCCCGATCGATCGCCCGGCGGATCAATCGTTCAGGTCGTGATGTCGTCCAGAAACTCCATCCTTGCCGTATACGACACGTTTTGCAGGCCGGCGATCTTGCGAAGTTGATCGATAACGTCGACGGCCTGTTCGGTCAGATCGAGCATCGATGTCAGGCCTTGTTTCACCTTTGCCGGATCGGTTTCGCCGTCGCTCATCAGTTTTTCCAATTCGTCGATGAGACGTCCCATCGGCTCGGCGACAGTGGCGGCGGCGCGGGCGAGGCTCGACATCATCACCCGCTGTCGCTCGGCCTCCATCAACGTGCTAACCGTGTGCTTCATCCGCAGTGCCGTCCGCACTCGTGCCAGCAAAACCTTAAAATGGATCGGTTTGATGACGTAATCGTTCGCGCCCGCATCGAGCGCTTCGATCACATCAGTGCTGTCGATCATCGCACTGACCATGATGATCGGCAGGGAATCGGGGCTCCAGTGCTGGCGGATCAGCCGGACCGCATCGACGCCGCTGAGATTGGGCATGGCGTTGTCCATCAGGATCAGGTCCGCCGGTGTCGTTTCGATGTCGATCACCGCATCCTGTGCGGACGAGAAGCCCGAAACATTGAATTTTCGCGCTGACAGTCGCCTCACCAGCATGTCGCGGCTGAGGGGCTCATCTTCGACGACCAGAATCCGCGGTTGATATTGTTCGCGATCAGAAGAGTTCATGGATTGCCTTTCGACCCCGTGACGGCCTCGCCGGCGCGTTTGCGCACGATTTGGCTGTCGATGGGAAAAATGAGATGTACGACTGTCCCCGACCCCGGTTTACTATTGATTTCGATCTCCCCGCCGAGCAGTTGGGTGAATTGGTGGACGATCGCCAGTCCCAGCCCCGTTCCGCCGGTGACGCGATCACCCTGCGTGAAGGGTTCGAACATTCTCTCGATCTGCGAAGTCTCCATCCCGTGGCCGGTGTCGGTAACGGTGAAGCAGGCGTGTGCCTGATCCCGATGGATCTTCAAATGGATCGACCCATTTTCGGTAAACTTGCTGGCATTGGAAAGCAGGTTGAGCAGGATTTGCCGCATTTTTTGCGGATCGGTATGCAACGTGGGCAGATCAGGCGTAAGTTCGATGGTTAAGGTATTTCGATTTTTTGCCATCAGAGGCCGTGCAGTTTGCTCGACCTCGCGAACCAGTTCGGCGATCCTGCAGTCGGCGAGCCGGATCGGCACACGCCCCGATTCGGCGCGAGACAGGTCCATCAAATCATTGATTAGCTGCAATAGTTGATGGCTGGCTTGGAGAATGTGATGCAGATCCTCCCTGGCGGTGGGGTTGGAGGCAAACACATCCTGTTCCTCAATCATTTCGGCGTACCCGATGATCGCATTGAGTGGCGTACGCAGTTCATGGGTGACTCTGCTGAAGAATGCGTTTTTCGCTTCGGCGGCCTGTTCGATCGACGCCTTTTCGGCGCGAAGTTGCACCTGGGCCTGCACGTTGCGGGTCATGTCATTGATCGCGTCGGATAGCTGTGCAAACTCTGCCGTCGAAGTCAGATGGATTTGGGTGTCAAACTTGCCTTGCCCGATCTGCTTCACATGCGCCGCCATCCGGGCCACCGGACGACTTAGTTGCGTCGATAGGAGTAACCCCAGCGCCAGGGTCATTCCAACGATCGCCGCGCCCAAGAGGATCGCGTTGCGTTTGAGTGCCGTGGATTGGCCGGTGACGCTGGTGTCGGGCAGAATCGTCACCAGTCGCCATTTGAGTGTCGGCACCGGTCGTATCGTTTCGACATAGACGTGTCTGGCCAATTGGGCAAAATGGATCGATTTTGTGTCGCTTACCATTCCCGCCAGCGCGCGGGTGGCAGCGATGGCGTCGGGGTCAGACGATTCGCTCAGGACTGGTAACTGCGTTTCGGTTGATCCGGCAATCGGATGTGACGATGTGATTACCTTTCCCTCCGCATCTACAATCATCACCGTCCCAAAACGTGTGATATCCGCTTCTTCCAGTGCTCGCCCGAGCGACTTGAGCGTCAAATCGACCAGCAACACGCCCAGCAG
>JBGSMH010000678.1:0-3076 GCA_041740275.1 Phycisphaerae bacterium | reverse complement strand
TTTGGCGCGTTGTACGAACTGACCTGGGCGCGCGACCGACACCTATCGCACTACTACCTCGGCTACTGGGTCCAGGGTTGTAAGGCGATGGCCTACAAAACCTCGTTTCGTCCGTACGAACTGCTTTCGCCCGACGGGGTTTGGCGATCCATGCCCGACGCGTGAAGCCGCGCCGGCTCGGCGCGCGACACAAACCGCCCGCTACACCCTATCTGCCCTGTTGCGCGCCAGAACAGTGCTGGCGCGCAACGCGCGTTCAAAATTGCCCGAAAATCGTGCAGAAAATTTTTGCTTTTCTGTTTTTGCCTGTTGCGCGTTTAGCGGTTCTATGTCGGTGGTAAGATGTGGTCTAAGCGCCGGTGCCGGTCAGCTTACGCAGGGATCGGCATTGCGTTATTCGACGGAGCAGGTGATGCAAACTATGGAGTCGCTCATTAACTTAGTCGGGGAGCGGGTTGAATCTACAATCGTGCGCGCGTTGATCGAGTCTGAACAACTGCAGTCGTCGATCGGAGAAGATTTGGAAGAAGGTGAGCCGGTGCGATCTCACCTTCTTGGCCGCTCCAAAGGATACGCGTTCTCGCACACCTTTGGCCGTCTGGATACGCTGTTCGTTTACGTCAAGCCCAAAGACGAGTACGCCGCGTTCTGCGGATTGTTGCCGCATGGATTGACGGCGCGGTCGACGCGATCGGACGTCAGAAAAGCCCTCGGCACACCGAGTCGGACTGGGGAACCGCAGACTTTACCCCCGCTCGGACGCCATGGCGCGTGGGACCGCTACGACTCGAAGGTCCGATGCATCCACTTTGAGTACTCCGAGCCGGGAGAGGAGATCGAGCTGATCACGGTCATGATGGCCGACACTGCGCCCGGTGGATCAGCGACTGAATGATGCCGATGCGGCAAGCCGAGGCGACGGGTAGAATGCTCTTGGTTTACGATGATTCTGTGCAGCAGCGGATCGGGTACTGATCGGCATTGCGTTATTTGCCAGACGGAGGGTTCCTTGAAGTTCTTCACGCGTGGATGGGTTCACGGGGACATGACCGACGAAGAGGCCGAAGCCGTCGCACCCACGTATCTTCGACATCTGGACGCGATCAACTTGCCCCAACCCGTCCGAGAACTTGCCGACCTCAACCCGCACGATGCGTATATCCTGGATGTGGAACACGAGCCGTCGGCAGGCACCTTACGCCTTCGCCTGCGTTGCGGCGACAAACAAGATGGCTACTTCGATGCAATGGTGGATTTTTCCGGTGTGACGATCCGGCCAGCCCACCTAACAGCACTCATCGAGGCAAAGCGTCCTGAGAAATATGAGATTCTGTATGACGAGGTGGATCGCGTTGACGCCGATGCCTTCGAGTACCGGCTACTGCTCGCGCCCGTTGGCGAGATCGTACTCCAATTCAGGAATGTCACAGTCATTCGCCTGGGCGTGGCCGACCGGCAGGTGGTATAGCCCGCCGACCCAAAAAGGCCCGCGACAAGACCGTACTCGGTGCCGCGACTGGCACGCGAAGCATTAATTGTCCATGAGCGCCACTATGTCGAATCACACCCGTGCGGAGGCCGGGCGTGACTTGCCGGGCATCTTCGGGGGCGTCGGCAAAATCAAAGCTTGCTCGATCTGCGAAATCAGATCGGGGTTCTCCTGTCTCGACCGCTGCGACGATAACCATTTATTTACGACCCACACGAACTGCGCCTCGTGGTATTCCTCGGGTCGGATTAGGCTGTTTTCCAACAGCCAATAACTCACCGCGCACCACATCCAAAGCGGCTTGTCGTCGGCCAAAAAACAGTCCGGCGGGGGGAACTTGCCCGGGCCGCGGTCGCCGCTGATGTATTGCGAAACCAACTCCCGGCTACGGTCGATCCTTCGGGCAATGTCCGCCGGGGTCACCAGGTCACATGTATTCACTCGCAATACTTCCGCGCCCACGCCTGCAGCTCGCACATCGTTGATGGCGGTGAGCAGGGCTTGTGAATACGATTCGGCTTCGCGGCTGAACTCGGCGAACACCAACCCGTATCGCACCGAAAATGTCGCATCGTCGCATCCGGCGCTAAACAGCTTGTCCATCACGTCGTCGTTCAAGTCGACGATTTCCTCGATCACCAACGCAAAGTCGTACTCCCGTTGGCAGGGCTTGGTCTGAGGTTGGACTGGCTGCCTTATCATAGGATTATTCACGATCATCGGTTACATCGCCGTGCGGGCAGGAATCGACCTGCCTGCGGACGTGCCGCGCATGGTTTTCCGGATTCTTGGGCGTGCTCCACACGCCAATCTTGCATCCGCTGCGGTCGGCATGTGGGCAGTAGAGGTACGCCCAAGCGTGGCCACTCCCGGGTACAAACCGCCAGCCGATCGACTCGGCGTAAGCAACGACTTTCTCGACCTCTTTGTGTGTGTGTCGCTTACGTTTTGACATATTAGCCACCCCTGTTGACGCTTGTCAACACCTATCTGGATTCCCGACGACGTCGAGACGTCGCGTCGCGCGGACTGTTTCGCAATATAGCCAAAAAGCGAGGCAATTCATCTGACTGAGACGGTTTCACCTTGCCTTTTTATATCTCTTCCCTACAATCCATGTCGAAATACTAGGAGTTGAATGGACGCCGTTGCGGACGAACTCGATTTACCCGAAATCAACGACCTGCTGGAGACCCGCTCCCCGGCGCAGATCGTTGAGTGGGCGGCGGCGCAGTTTGGGGACGAACTGGTGATGAGCAGCTCCTTCGGGGCCGAAAGCGCGGTGCTGCTGCACCTGGCGAGTGTCGTCAACCCACGCATCAAAGTCATCATGGTCGATACCGGCTACCTGTTCCCCGAAACCTGGCAATTCATGGAGCAATTGCGTCGGAAAATGGATCTGAATGTGTGGGTCTATCGCACCAAAAACGACCCGATCAAGTATTTGTACGATGCCGGGGAAGTTGATGCGACCTGGCGGGAAAATATCGAATCTTGTTGCGCGGTCAATAAGAATGAGCCGTTCGACCGGGCGATTCGAGAACTTGCCCCGGCGGCATGGCTACGGGGCATCCGCCGCGATCAGGC
>JBGSMH010000677.1:0-6587 GCA_041740275.1 Phycisphaerae bacterium | reverse complement strand
TGCCTGAGCCATCGAAACTAGAACCTTTTCTAAGCGGCGGTAACATAAGCCCTTATATCGGATCGCGGGCAACTTTTCACCTTTGACGACGCTAACTGTAGGCGAGGGCATTGGGACGGAGCGATTGTATGCCGGACATCGGCTGGATGATTCTCGTGGCAGGCTGGGGCGCACTGGTGGTGATCGGCTGGCGTGCGGCGGTGCGGCTGCGCAATCGTCGGGTGGGGGATGATCCGACGTGCGGGGCGTGCGGGTATTCGCTGGTGGGTTTGCCTGAGACATCGAACCGCTGTCCCGAGTGCGGTACCGATATCCGCGCACCGGGTGCGGTGCAGCGCGGATACAATCGCTCGCTGCGACCGGTGCTGGTGTGGATGGTTGGTGCGATCGTAGGGGTGGTGCTGTCGCATGTGGCGGCGGGGTGGGTGGATCAGCAACACGCGGAGTACCGTGATCGCCCGCTAGCGTTGGTCAACGCGGTGAGGGCTGGGAATCTGGCGGAGTCTATTCGTCTTCTTGCGCTCGAGCCGGGGCTGGTCGCACGAACGACTTGCTCGCCGCCCATAATAGTGATGGCGGTCAGGGTTGATTCGGTACCCATCGTTCAAGCGTTGATGCCCACGGTGGACATTCGGATGAAAGTCCCGATCGGACAGGGTTCACAAGGGCTTTCGGCCCCGGCGACATTGCTGCATATCGCATCGCAATATGGTGCGACGAACGTGATGACCTATCTGCTTGATTCAGCGACTTTTTCTGTCAATGAGCGTGATGATCGCGGCCGCACGCCATTACACTTCGCTGTGGCTCGATTTGACGACCGGTCGATTCGAGTCTTGGTCAAACGACCGGGTATTGATCTGGATGCGATCGATCAAGACGGCCAGACCCCGCTTTCCCTGGCGATGGCCAATGGTGCGGTCCAATCGGCAAAGATGTTGCTCGATGCCGGCTGCAAGATCGTTGGCGTGAGCGGGGCGGATCGGTGGACGCCATTGCATCATGCGATCTCCAGTGCGTGGTCGGATCTGGCATGGAATATGATTTTGCGGGGGGCAGACATAATGGCCCAGGATGCTCAAGGCCGCACCGCATTCGGTATCGCAAAAGATGATAATCTTGATGCGCAAATCGTTGCAAGGAAAGTTCTTTACGCTGCCCGCGAAAAGGATGGTGTCGCGGGACTGGTCGCGCTATTCAAAATCGAGCCGCGTCTGCGTTTTTTCGCCGGGCAGATTTTTGCAGAAGAGAGTGATCCGAAGTTGTTTAGCGACCTGCTGGCGGCAGGGGTAGACCCCAATGGCCGCTCGCAATCGGGTGATACCGCGTTGCATCGTTTGATGAATGACTATTACAGGGAAAGGTTGTCGGTTCATTTGCACCAGCTAGTCGAAGCCAAAGCGGATTTCAACGCGACGAACACGTTGAAACAGACGCCGTTCATGCTCGCCTGCAAGGTGCATATCGGGAACAGCGTTGCCGGAGACGGCGCGATTGATCTGTTAATCGAACACGGCGCGGATATCCACCGGACCGATTTGTATGGTAACACCGCGATGTACTATGCCGCAATCTATGGATCAGAGGCGCGGGTGAAACGACTGCAAACGATGGGTTTGCGACTGGATCTGGCGGCGATCATGCGGCTCAAAGATACCGATGCCCTGAAACAGTGGCTCGACACCCATCCGGATGAGATTAACACTGGTAAAAACGTGGATGGCTATGCCCCGATCCATCTGGCGATCGTGACGCGAAACCTGGAAGCATTGAAGCTTGTCGGGTCGCTGGGGGCAGACATCAATCTCCGGTCTAAACTAAAGTCTAGGCCGATCGACCTCGCGTGCGGCAATAGCAATCTGGATGCGGCATGGCTGCTGGTCGAACGCGGGGCCGACCTCTCCAGCCAGAGGGAACACAATTCGTCGGCTCACCCGCTGCAAAGCGCGATCTTGCACGGATGGACCGATCTGGTCAAAGCGATGCTAGATCGCGGGGCAGACCCCAATCTTGAGAATAATAGTCGTGACCGTCCACTGGACATGGCGATCAGTTTTCGACAAGTGGAATGTGTGAAATTGCTTCTTTCTCGCGGCGCGGATCGAACCAAGTTGTCGCAACATTCACGCGAGACACTGGATAAGGCGCAGTCGACGGACAAGAGTCTGCTGCAGATCAAGCAGTTGCTGGACGGGAACTGATGGCGTCGCACGCCTGCTGAATGATCTGCGGCGGGGCACCGATGTCGGCGACGGTGATATTGGCCAGTTGGGCGATGGGAAAGCCGACTTTCTCGGCAACAAACGTCACGGTCGTCGCGGCATGGACGCACTCGCCCAGCGTCAACCCGGTGTCGCAATCTAGACCGCTAGGCACATCGGCGGCGATAACCGGTACGACATCCGCCATCTCGTTGATGCGCTCGATCGCGTCGGCAAAAACGCCTTCGGGCGCACGTGACAAACCCGTGCCGAAGATCGCATCGACGATCACGTCCCAACCCCCGGCGATGGTGTTTAGATCATTCGTAATCGCGATCCCGCAACGCACCGCGATGTCGGCCATGGTGCGGGCATCGGATTTGAGCGATTCGACCGGGAGCAGTGCCAGGATCGTCACGGCGTGTCCCCAGTTGTGCAGGTGACGCGCCGCGGCATAGCCGTCCCCGGCGTTGTTGCCCGTGCCGCAGACGACC
Organism: Phycisphaerae bacterium; assembly: GCA_041740275.1. Classification (GTDB taxonomy): domain Bacteria; phylum Planctomycetota; class Phycisphaerae; order Tepidisphaerales; family Tepidisphaeraceae; genus BPJO01. The sequence goes on along the minus strand of JBGSMH010000677.1, from coordinate 3,892 downwards.
AGCACCCGCTGATTGGGCAATTGTCGATACCGATGCACGACCTCGGCCAACTGTCGTGCGGCGTTTTCCATCAGCACGATGCCGGGGATGCCGTACTCTTCGATCGCGATGCGATCGACTTCCCGTACCTGTGCCCGCGTCAGTCGTAAGGTTTGCATCGCTGGACTATACTCACTTGTCTTATGCTAATCCTGCTGACAAACGACGACGGAATCACCGCCCCCGGCCTGCTTGCGGTCTATCACGAATTGACGCAACTGGGTGAGGTGCATGTCGTCGCGCCCGAAACCGTGCAAAGCGCGACCGGGCACGGGATTACGCTGGCCAAGCCGCTGCTGACCAGCCGGGTGCAGATCGACACGGATGTGATCGGGACCGCAGTCGATGGTCGCCCGGCGGACTGTGTGAAGCTGGCGGTGGCTAAAATCCTCCCGCGCCAGCCGGATCTGGTGGTCAGCGGGATCAATTCCGGTGCGAATGTCGGGATCAACGTCCTCTATTCCGGCACGGTCGCGGCGGCGATCGAGGCGGCGTTTCTGGGGCTGCCGTCGGTCGCGCTTTCGCTACTGCTCAAGACCGACGTACCCATCGACTATGCCCGCTGCGCCAAGTGGTCGGTCAATTCGATCAAACATCTGCTTGATAAGGGCATCGCCAGGGGGCAGGTGGCGAGTGTCAATTTCCCGGCGCTATTGCCTACAGAACAGCCGCAGGGGACGCGGGTGTGCCGACAATGTACGCGGCCGTGGATTGATACGTATGATCGGCGGCTGGACCCGCGCGGCAAGCCGTATTTCTGGAACAGTTCAGTCTTTACGCTAGGCGAAACCGAGGCCGACACGGATGTCGCGTTCTTGCGGGATGGGTACATCACGATCACGCCGCTGCAGTTTGATCTGACGCGGCATGAGTTGCTGGAAAAATGGGCGGTCTGATTAAATCGAAGGCGTCGTGACCGGCGGATCGAGAGTGACTTTTACGCGGATGACGCGCTGCGGTTCGGCGTGCAGGATTTCGTACATCGCACCGTCGTGTTCGAACTGTGTGCCCGTCTGCGGGATGCGACCCAGGTGCGTGCTGACGAACCCGCCAATGGTGTCGTAGCCGCCTTCTTCGGGCAGTTGCGTGCCGAGCATGCGGTTGAGTTCATCGATACGGATCTTGGCATCGACCTCGGCGGTGCGGTCGTCGATGCGTTTGAAGACCGCCGGTTCGATCGCCTCGTGTTCGTCGCTGATTTCGCCGACGAGTTCTTCGAGAACGTCTTCGATGGTCACCAGCCCGGCGGTTCCGCCGTACTCATCGAGGACAATCGCGATATGGATCTTCTTGAGCCGAAAATCCTTCAATAGGTCCTGCAGCGGCTTGGTTTCGGGGACGAAGTAGGGGTTTCGGATCGCGGCACGGATTTCGAATTGTTGGGGCTTTTCGCCGACGTATTTGAGCAGATCGCGGGCGTAGAGTACGCCGACGATGTGATCGAGCGATCCTTCGTAGACCGGGATGCGCGAATGCCCGGATTCTTCGATCAATCCGCGTACGCGTTCCAGTGAGGCGTCGATGGGCAGCCCGACGATATCCGGGCGGGCGGTCATGACTTCGTTGACGGTCGAATCGCCGAACTCGATGACCGATTCGATCATTTCGCGTTCGGATTCATCGACCAGGCCGGTCTTTTCGCCTTCTTCGACGACCGCCATGATTTCGCTTTGGATTTCTTCTTCGGCGCGTTCGGTATCGGCGAGGGTATCGCCACTGGTGGCACGGCGGATGACGCTCTCAAAGGCGTGCAGCACCTTGGTCAGCGGCTTAAAGACCACCCGCATCAGGTGCAGGGGTTTGATCATGAGTGCGATAAACGGCTCGCCCGCATGCGCCGCCAGCGCGTGGGGGAGGATGACCGAGGCGACGAGGGTTGCGATCGCGGCAGAGCCCGCGCCGATCAGATATTCCATCCAGATCGGCCAGCCCCGGTCACGCACCACATCCAGTGCGATGAGCAGGACGGTCAGGTTAAAAAACAGGCGTAGCGACGCGGTCAGGTACGCCATATCGCCGGCGTGCTCGGTGGTGACGTCGAGCCAGGATTCCAGTTTGCGGCGCTCCAATGCCGTCTCAAGCTTGGATCGGGAATAATCGCGCAAGGCGTAGGTCAGCACAGAGAAAACGACAGTGAGCAGAACCGCGAGGGAGGCGATGAGAATGGCAAGCGAAAGGGGCATGGTTAGGACTTTGTCATACCGGCAGCAAACACGTTACCGACGCCAACGCGAGAAAGAATGCGATCTTCGGCCTGATGCATGCGTCGGTATTGGGCAGCGGTTTTATCGTCGTAACCCGACAGATGCAACACGCCGTGGAGCGCGTATAAGAGCAATTCGTTTTGCAGCCGGTGTCCGTTTTCACGACAACAACGTCTGGCTTCGGGAACGCAAACGACGATTTCGCCCGCAGTTACTCGGCCGGTGCGGTCGTCGTGATCCAGTTCAAAGGTCAGCACATCGGTCGGTCCGGGGATGTTCATAAACCGCTGGTGCAGATCGCTCATGGTCGCGTCGTTGACGAGCGCGATGGAGATATCCTCGGGCGGGTGGCGAATGTGTTCGAGGCAGGCGGTAAGCATTCGCCGAAGGTAGGCGACGTGCGTTTTGCCGACAGCGGCGTGGATGGCGATCGAAGACTGAGCCGTCATGCGGTCCTTGCCGACGGACTATCAACGCCCGGCTGCGTCTGAGTAAGTGCGGCCGGTTCGGGCTTGTCGCTCGGATAGGCGATGCGGGCGTGATACAGCCCGATCAGGCTCTTGACCAGTGACCGCTCGATCAGTTCCAGCTCACGCATGGTCAGATCACACTCGTCAAACTGACCATCGAGCAAGCGCTTCATCGACAGCTCATGGACGAGCGTTTCGATGCGGCTGGCGTTGGGATCGTCCAGGGCTCGGCAGGCACTTTCGCACGCGTCGGCGACCATGACAATCGCCACCTCTTTGCTGCGCGGCTTGGGACCGGGATAGCGGTACTGATGCTCCGCAACCTCCTGCTCGAGGACGGCGGCGTCTTTGCGGGCGCGATGATAGAAAAACTCGACCAACGTCGTCCCGTGATGTTGTTGAATGAACGGGATGAAACTCGTCGGCAGGTTGTATTCCTTAGCCATCTCGACGCCGTCTTTGACATGGCCGATGATGATTAGCAGGCTGACGCTGGGGGAGAGGTTGATATGCCGGATCTCGCTGGGTTGCTGCTGGTTTTCGACGAAATACTCGGCCTTGTTAATTTTGCCGATGTCGTGGTAGTACGCCGCGACCCGACAGAGCAGCGAATTGCCCCCAATGACCTCGGCGGCCTCTTCTGAGAGCGTGGCGACCTGCAGACTGTGGTTGTAAGTACCCGGAGCCTCGATCGCCAGACGTCGCAACAGCGGGTGCGCCGCATCGGCAAGCTCTAATAGCGTCATGCTGGTCGTGATGCGGAAAACCCGCTCAACAAACGGGAGAATGCCAAGTGTTAAGAAACCGACAGCCAGCCCGGCGGCACCGGCGTAGATCGCGTTTTGCACGATAAATGCCGGCGGGTCCATCGCGACCCACCCTGCGGCGACGGTCGCGCCCATCATCGCGACAGCGGTCGCGCCGCCGACCTCGATTAGCTTGCTGCGGGTGCGGACGTCTTCTAGCAGATAGCAGCACGTCGCGACACCCGTCACGACAATAAACAGGAACGGGACGCCTTCGCCCAGTGCGATCGCAGCAAAGACGGCATGGATCACGCCGATGCCCAGTGCGAATCGCTGGTCATAGGCGATCGCCAAAATCATCGCGACCATCACCGTCGGAGCGATCCCAAAGACATACGACCGCATGCTGCCAATGCCAGTTAGTTGCGACAGC
>JBGSMH010000676.1:0-3354 GCA_041740275.1 Phycisphaerae bacterium | reverse complement strand
CGATGTCGTCGGTGCCGTAGAACGCGAAACGCTTTCTGGCGGGGATGTCCGCATCGAAGCAAACGACCGGGATTCCGGCAGCAACAGCCTTCGCGATCGCCGGTGTCACGGTGCGTGCCTCGCTCGCGGCGATCGCTATTCCGTCCACTTTTCGACGGGTGAGCGATTCGATCGCTTCGGCCTGCTTCACGGCATCTTCCTCGGTGGGGGTAAGAATCTCGATCTTCACGTCCACGCCGTACTTGGGTCCCAGTTCCGCAGCGGCGGCGATAGCCCCCGCGTGTGCGGCGGGGAAGACAGGGTTCGACTGGCTCTTGGCGATGATACCGATCACCACCGTGCGCTTGGCCGACTCTCCCTTAGCCGACGAATCGGCGGGTTTGTCGCACCCCGAAAAGAGCAGACCGGACGCCAGACAGAATGCAAATAAGAATCGGAACATGTGAGGTCCTCCTCATGTGTAAAAGTACTTAAGTTCGACGACGCGCGCTAACCCGCTCGAGTGCCACCGCTAACAGGATTGCCCCGCCAATGATGCCGAGTCGGAATTCGCGATTACTGCTGAATGTAATGATGCCGTTTTCGATCAACGAGATGATCAGTGTTCCCAACAGGGCACCCATCGCGGTGCCGCGCCCGCCCGCCAGGCTTGCCCCACCGATGACCGCTCCCGCGACCACTGCCAGTTCATATCCCTGTGCCGTGTTGCTCGACGCGGTACCAAATCGCCCCAGCGAAACGACGGCTGCGATGCCCGCGCACACGCCGCTGATAATGTAGACGAGGAATTTCGATCTCGCGACATGGATGCCGCTGAATCGTGCGGCCTCCTCGTTACCGCCGACCGCGTAAATCTCCCGGCCGCTGACCATGTAGCGCAAAAAGAACACGCCCGCACCCACAACCGCGAAGGTCACCAGCAGCGGCACGACCTCCACGCCGGACACGCTCCAGCTCATCAGGCCTGGACGAAACGCCTCGGGCAACAGCCTGCCGGCGCTGGGCAGCGTCGCTTCGCTCGGGAGCACGATCGCGAGGCATCGAAAAATACCCATCGACCCCAGTGTGACGATGAAGGGGTGCATACGCAACAAGACGACGAAAAAGCCGTTGAAAACGCCGCATAGTGCCCCGACGCCCATTGGTACGCCCAGGCCCACAACGAGCACGAGCCATGCCTTTGAGTCCACAGGCAGTGCTTCCATGGACGCCGCACCCGCAAGTGCTGCAAGTGCCATGACAGCCCCGACGGAGATGTCGATCCCCCCTGTGATGATGACGCATGTCATGCCGATGGCCATGATCGTGTAGATGCTCATCGGCGTGACGACGCCCTCGACCAGGTTCTCCTTGTTGAGAAATAAGTTCGGCTGACCGGGCCGGGCCTGGTCGTATCCGAGCCAACTCAGCACGAGTGCGAGCACGAATACGACGGCGATCAGGCCGACCTCCTGGACTCGGAGTCTGTTCGCGAACTTACCAATCATGTCTGATGTCACGGTGTCTCCTCGAGGCGGACCCAACCATCGGCGCGGCTGAACCCTAATGTTTGCTGGCCTTCACCCAGGCCACCAACTCGCTCACGTTACCATAGCATAGGCCAGTGGTCGTATCCGCACACCCGTAGTAGAGCGCAAGTTTGCCGGTCGGTGCGTCGACGATCGCCGCGCAGGGAAAGCAGACGTTGGGCACATCGCCCGCAAGTTCATAATTCTCGCGCGGCGCAATCAGATAGGGCTTCGCCCGCGCAATGACTCTCCACGGTTGATCCAGGTCGAGCAGTGCCGCGCCAAACGCATAGACGAAACCGTTGCAGCTCGTGAGCACACCGTGATAGATCATGAGCCAGCCTTCCTGAGTCTCGATCGGGATGGGACCGGCGCCGATCTTGGTGGATTCCCACCCACTGGCACCCTTGCTCATCACATGACGATGCCTGCCCCAGTGGATCAGGTCTGGCGAATGGCTCACAAAGATGTCGCCGAAGGGCGTGTGGCCGTTATCACTCGGTCGGCTCAACATGAGGTAGCTGCCGTTGATTTTGCGCGGGAAGAGCACGCCGTTGCGGTTATATGGAAGCAGTGCGTTTTCTAGCTGGTGGAATGTCTTGAAGTCATGTGTGTAGCCGATGCCGATGGTCGGACCATGGTAACCGTTGCACCATGTCACATAGTAGCGGTCTTCGATCCAGACCACGCGTGGGTCGTAAGAATACTGGAACTTTGTCACCGCGGGATCGGTGCCGGGCGCGGTCTGCCATTCGATGCGTTTGGGATCGAGCGTCCAGTGGATGCCATCGTCGCTGAAACCGACATGCAACTGTTGAAGTCGCGTGGTGGAGTCGCAGCGGAAGACTCCGGCGAACTTGCCTGCATGCGCCACTGCGGCGGAGTTGAAGATGCTGTTGGCACCTTCGAATAGGTCACGCGGGATGATCGGGTTTCTGGTGTCGCGCCACATCGGCGCGGTCGAACCGGCGGGACGATCCTGCCACGGGACATTGGGAACGGCTGTGCCGATGACGAAATGATCATTGCTTGGCATCGCTGGCGAACTCCTTAGAGGATGGTGATGGGTTGAAGGGACGTACCGACGCTGAGGCTCGAACCACGCTTCAGCGTGAACTCTCGCACCTGAGATTGATAGCGAATGCAAGGGACAGCGTCGTGCGATGCGCGCACGGTTGCCGTGCGAAGCGCACCACCCTCCCATGCAAGATCGACGACGAACCCACCGCGGGCGCGCAGGCCGGTGACTTTGCCCTTCGGCCAGGCTTTGGGCAGCGCGGGGAGCAAGTGCAGTTCGTCATTGTGGCTTTGCAGTAGCATCTCTGCGATCGCGTTTGTGCCACCGAAGTTGCCGTCGATCTGGAAAGGCGGATGCGCATCGAACAAATTCGGGTAGGTTCGTGTCGGCTCGAAAAGGTGACGAAGAATATTGTGGGCACGGTCGCCGTCGCGGAGACGGGCCCAGCAGTTGATCCGCCAGGCGATTGCCCAGCCGGTGGAGACGTCGCCGCGTCTTTCGAGCGTGACCTTGCACGCGTCGGCGAGCGCGGGGGTGGTCAGCGGGTCGATCTGGTTCGAGGGGAACAGGCCGTAGAGGTGCGAGATGTGGCGGTGGCGCTGCTCGGGGGCTTTGGCGTCCCAGTCTTCGAGCCATTCCTGCAACTGGCCCTGTGCGCCGATCATGTTGGGTGGAAGTCGATCGCGTGTCATCGCAAAATCGCGTCGAAGCTCGGGGGCGACCTTGAGAATCTCTCCCGCCTTGATCGCCTGCGTTAAGACGTCGCGGATGATCTGGCTGTCCATTGTCGGGCCGGCACAGATGCTTGTACCAAATGGATTGGGATTT
>JBGSMH010000675.1:0-3335 GCA_041740275.1 Phycisphaerae bacterium | reverse complement strand
CGGCCTTGCTGGAGATGATCAGTTCGTCACGGTAGTGCCTGAAATCCTCGTGTAGGATTCGGCCGACGCGCTCCTCGGCGCTGCCGGGGGGCGGGCCGTAGTTGTTGGCAAGATCAAAGTGCGTGATGCCGTGATCGAACGCGGTAAAGAGCATCTGACGACAATTCTCATGGAACGACGACTCATCCGAATGTCTGCCCGCATCGGTGCCGACGCCGCCGAAATTATGCCAGCAGCCGAGGCTGATCGCGGGGAGCAACAGCCCCGAGTTGCCGCAGCGGCGGAACCAATCGGTCGTGTTCGTATAGCGTGAATCGGAAGCGGTGTAGTTCATGTCATGCATCTTACACCGTTTGATGGACAGACGGAAAAGGGACCGTTTGACGCGCCGAAGACTTCTCCCGACACTGTCTCGACAAATGTTCACCCACAACCTCCCCTTCGATCCCACCTACGGCTACACCGAAGACCAAATGCGGCAGATCATCCCCCCGGAACCGGCGGCGGATTTCGAGGCGTTCTGGCGCGGCAAATATCAGGCCTCGCTCGACGTGCCGACGCGCATCGCGTTCTCCGATTATCCCGGGCAGGTCCGTAATGACGCGATCGTCCGACAGATCGACTTTGACGCGATGGGGTTGAACGGACAACCGCCGGTTCGGATCGGTGGTTGGTTGATCGAACCCAAAAACGCCGCGCCGGTACGCCTCGAAGTGAATGGCCACGGGTATGGCGGGCGGGATGCACCGGACCAAAGCGGTGCAAATGAGCCGGTCGTTCGTCTGCAAGTCTGTAAACGCGGTTTTCACCGTTCGATCCAGCCTGATTTGCCGGTGAACGAGTCGAAGCGTCACGTTGTCAGCGGGATCGGATCACGCGAGACGTACGTCCACCTCGGCAACGCCGCCGACCTTTGGGCGGGCGTGAAGGTATTGAGCGAACTATTCCCAACACTGGTCAACAAACTCGACTACGCCGGCGGGAGCTTTGGTGGCGGGATCGGCGCGCTGGCGATGCCGTGGGACAAGCGCGTGCGGCGGGTCTTTCTGGATGTGCCCAGTTTCGGCAATCACCCGCTGCGACTCTTGATGCGATGCGAGGGGTCGGGTGAGGCCGTCCGACAACTGCACCAAAGCGGGCAGGATCTGATGCCCGTTCTGCAATATTTCGATGCTGCGGTCGCGACGCGATTTATGGACAAGCCCACGATCGTCGGCTGCGCCCGTTTCGACCCCGCCGTCCCCCCGCCCGGGCAATTCAGCGTCTACAACGCGATCCCATCAGAAAAGAAGCTTGTCCCCCGCGATGGCGGCCACTGGGACTACCCAAACCAGGCGCGTCAAGTCGCTGACCTGCAACGGCAAGTGAGGGAATGGTTCGACGCAGAATAGTGTGAGTCGCGCAGAGGGCGCGACTCAACGGTTTGGCGTTGTTGTGGTAGGATTAAATAGATGCTGCGATTTACTCCTCTATTACTGGTGCTGTTTGTGTTCGGCTGTGGGCCAACAACGCGGACTTATTCGGTCACGGTTGCCAATCAATCATTGGAGCCGATGACGGTGTGGCTGACCAAAGACGGCCCGCCTTCGGAGATGGCGTGGGCGTCGCCGGAACAGATCGCGATCGCGGGGATCGAAAAGGATATCCCCTTCCCCGGTGTGGTTGTTCCGGCGGGCAAGACCGGGGTGATGCCGGGCGTCGAAGGCAAGTTTAATTCGCGCACCAACGCGGTCCTGCGTGTCTATCACGGACAAATGCGGCTCAGTGAAATGCTGTCGGTTTCCGATGGGTCGGCACGCCGCACAGATGTCATTCTGGTGCCCGGCGACAACGCCGTGATCATCACCCCGCAAGGCAAGCCGGTTCTGGGATCGCGTTAGCACTTTTTTGCCATTTTGTCTGCGTCTCCGAGGGGAGTTGGGCTGGGCATGGAGCCGGAATCGATCAGTAAGCCTTGCGAAACAGCACAAACTGCGCCAATGCGATGGATATCGCACGCGTGGCGGGTGGTGTTGCTGGCGTCGATCATTTTCGGCCTGGTCTATGCGGGGCTATGGGTGCGCGACCGGACGTGGGAATGGACGCATCTGGTTCGCTTCAATTACGACATCGACAACGGTTTTAACTGGGGCAAACGCGCCAACACACTTGGCTATTTCAGCATCTATGAACGCCTTGGCGAACCCAAACGCGAGGGTGAAAAGCTGGACTATGCCCCGCTGCGCCTGGGCGTCATGACTTACTGGGTCAGTGGCTTGCGGCAGGAGCATTTGGATGAGGCGTTACAGCAACGCGATCCGAGTGCGGCGTTTCACGCCCGGTTGTTGACTCTCAATATGGTGATGGGACTGGCGACGGCGCTGGGTGCGTTTTTTGTCGCGCGGCATGTCGCACGCTGGCGACCCCGGGCGCGCGAACCGACGTTTTGGGACGGGACCTGGATCGCACTCTGCGTCGCTGGATTAGCCTGGTTCAATCCATTGATCCTCTACAACGCACATGCGTGGCCTCAGTGGGATGTCTGGCCGATGCCGTTTTTTGTTTTTGCGATTTATTGCGGGCTGCGCAAATGGTGGCTGGCCGCGGGACTGTTGATCGGTTTGGGGGCGTGCTTCAAGGGGCAGATTTTGATGGTCGGGTGGATTTTTCCACTCTGGGCACTCTTGATCGGCGACTGGCGCGGGGCAATCCGCGCCGCGGTCGGCATCCCCACCACCGTCCTGCTGATCGGCTTGCCATGGATCGTCACGCGTTTTGATCCGGATAACCAGATGCTCCGCGTTTTTGATCTGTGTGATCGCGATATCAACTGGTTTGGCGCGATCTTCATCACCTTCAACGTGCTGGCGGCGGCGATCATCCCGTTGGTTTTCCGCCGGAAGTTTTGTCCCACGCTGGTCGCGTTTTTCTTCGCCACCTCCGCGTGGCTGACGATGAAACACTTCGGCGGGACCAACTACTGGCTGCTGACCAGCTTTGATGTCGGCACATGGAACCGAATGGTCATGTTCATGGGGCCGACCATGAACCTGCCGGCGCTATTGACCACCTATGGCTGGAACAATATCGAGACGATCGTCTACACCGTGCCGTGGCTGAATATCGACCTGACGATGAAGGCGTTTCTGCTGACGATCTTTTTCGGACTAAGCCTGCTCTGCGTGGTGATGGCGGCGATTCGGCATCGCCAGCGAGACCCGAGACTGATCCTCGCCCTTTGCTTGCCGTGGGCACTGTTTCACACCATCCCGGCGCAGATCCACGAGCGATATCTGCTGTTTGTCGCGGCGTGCGTGCCGATGTTCCTGGTCGCGGGGGCCGGCTGGTTTTTGCTG
>JBGSMH010000674.1:0-7995 GCA_041740275.1 Phycisphaerae bacterium | reverse complement strand
TGTTTGGCGCGATGATCGCCGCGGCGATCAGTTTCGCACTGTGGCGACGCGAATGGCTCGGGCCGTCCACCTCGCCCGGTAACGGTATCACATGGCCTGAAACATCAGAAGTGCTCGATACCCGCACCTATGACGTGCGAGATCTGATCATCGCTGTCCCCGATTTTTCCAGTGCTTCTGATTGCTTTAACTTTCCGTCGACATCTCCCAGCGGATCAGGGCTTTTCGGAGACGGAGAAGTTGAGCCCCCCATCGTCTGCACGCACAGCGGCGCACTTCACACCGATGATCCCACGGAACGCAGTGAGAAGGTTCACGACATCATCATTGATCTCCAGAATGCCACGGCCAATCTACCCATCCCCTTGAACGAGCGGAGCTGGTTTCGCGAACTCGGCGGGCAACTCATCGTCACTCATACGCCAGAGGCACACCGGCGGATCGCCAACCGATTGGAGTCAATGCGTCTCGCTCCCGGCCGACGTCTGGCGGGTTTCGCAGCGATCAAATACGCGACGATCGGCGGGTTGAGCGGCGCGGCGATGGCGTCGCTAATTTATGGCCTGAAACACCGCCGCCGACACCAGGAAGGCTGTTGCCTGCATTGCGGCTATGACCTTCGCGCCACGCCCGATCGCTGCCCCGAGTGCGGCATGATCGTCATTTGCCCGACGGCCACTGGCGCGGTGACGAGTGGCCAATAGCGTTCCCTGCGGAACTTACTGCCGCCGTTCGATGCCACGGTCGTAACCCTGTCGATACGCGATTCGAGTCGCCAGGAGCGGAACGACCGCCAAGCTGAGCAGGCGAATGGCCGAGATGAGCGTCGCGGTGTCCGGCGTTGCCGGGACCAGGCCAATGCCAAAAGGCACGAGAACGCCCAGGGCGGCGGCAAAGATAAGAAGGCCAATCGGCGCGTGCATAGAAACGTTCTCCGAAGACGTATGAAGACTAATCGCTCGGCCGCGTGCAGGTCAACAGGGCGGGCGAGACGGGTTTCCGCTCGCGCAAAAGTGATAACCGCACGTTCAGGAAAGTAGGGCACGCTATCTGCGTGCCGTTCTGCAACGAACGGCGCTCGCGCGTCGACGGCACGCAGGTAGCGTGCCCTACGAATCTCTGACGTTGAATGGCCGGCCCGGCGCCAGCCAACTTTCGGATTACGAGATCCGTTCCGCCGGCCGGTCCATTCCATCGGCTGGTTATTCTGCACTTTCGTCCGCCACGGCGATGACTTTACCGATCACGGCCGCCCCGGGCACCCAACCGTTGATCCTCCCAACGTTGTTTCCAATGAGGAACTCACCCGCCCTCGCATCCTTGATGAGGTGAAGAAGGTAGTTGTCGTGCCACTTCACGAACACGACATCGTCGACCTTCACCGTCGCGGGATCGACCGGGGTGATCGTGACGAGCTGGCCGCTCTCAATCCGACCGCGCATCGAACCACCAGACGGCCGGACCTGTACTTGGCGTCCTGCGGCGATTTCCTTGCGTGCGTCGTTGACCCAGCCCATGGCGACCTCTGTGCGGGATAGCGAATATGACTCTGTCCCGAGTGCGCCGATAGGCCAGCGTTGGGCGGTCAGCGGCGGTCGCACTGGGCATCGAGTCGGGTCGAACTGAACCGCCGCTGGTGGGGGGATTCTAACGAATGCGTGGGGGCTTGTCGCGTGTGAGCGGGTGTCGCGAAACTTGGGGAGGGCGATTTCACCTCGAAGAGCGCTCCACTTCGTGTCGCGGCTAAGCGACCCCAAAACGCGCAACAGGCAAAAAGGGGAATCGAAGAAAAAAGGAGTCGATTTTCGGGCAATTCCGAGTGCGCGTTGCGCGCCAGAACTGCTCTGGCGCGCAACAGGGGTGGAAGTGTGGAGGGAAGGTGTTTTTCGGGTTTGGGTTCAGGTTCAGGATGACAGTAGAGGGGAAATCGAGGCGTTAATATGGGCAATTTGCAGCACCAAGCGGCACTTCCGAAGATGCGCGCAAGTCACTTTTGTGCAATAGGTTATGACTGGTGTTTTTCGAAAGGACAACTTTTTTTTGCGCCACCAAACGCCAGCAAGCTGGCGGCTAAACTGAAGGCAGGAATTCGGAATCCGATCTGCGTTCACCCGCGTTCATCTGCGGTTTCTATATATTCCCCTACTGGAAAGATAGGAGTTGCAACAGTTGCACGCGGGCGCGCAACATTCTGGCGTGCCAAAATCGATAAGTCCAGCGGCGGTCAGAAGTTACGTTTTTGCCCTGGGTCAAAACGGATGCAACAAATGCAACAAGTGAAAAGAGAATGGTCAGTGGGGGGTAGGCAGATCGGCGTGTCGCAGGCGCTATCGCACTCCAATTGCCCATCGCCGCCGGGGTGCCTAGACTGTGCCCGGACCAACGCGCAACCCGGAGTCTTTTTCATGCCGCTCGAACTCAAGGTGTTGCCCGTGTTTCACACGCCGCTGGTCGTCACGACGCTTCCGCATATCAACAACAAGGCGCTATCGGACATCGTTTACAGCCTCCGCGATGCGGGCCTGCTCAAAGGCGGGCAGGGGCTCGGCGGGTTGCAGACGCAGGGGAACATTTTCAAGATCGACCGCAAACCCATTCATCAGCTCGCCGAGGCCTTTGCTGACATGCTCGCGCAAATGGGGGCCCCCAGCGTGTTGCAGATGGTCGGCTGGGCGGTGCTCGGCGAGCCCGGCGACCTGTCGCTCAATCAGCCGCACCACCACCTGCCGTACCACTTCAGTGCGGTGTATTACCCCAAAGTCCCCGCGCTGGAGGCGCCCGAAGGCAGCCTCGTCTTCTTCGACCCCCGCGAAACCTTCGCCGGCGGCCAGCCCGTGCAGCTTCCGCCGCAGGAAGGGATGATGGTCATGTTTCCGTCATGGCTGAAGCACTCGGTCATTCCGTTCCATAATTGCAGGGACGACCGGATCAGCATCAGCCTCAACGCGATCATCGGCACGCTCAGCGAGTCAGAAAACTACCCGCCGCACCGCGCCCGCAAGCTCGTTCCCGGCGACCCCCGCCCGCCCGAGTTCGACCCCACCTCCCCCGAACATTTTGCTTATCCGGCGGACGGGTGAAGACGCGCGCGAGTCGAAACGCTTCGAACAGAAGTTCATCCGCAAGGTGTTTGTTTTCGCTTCGGAGTTGTTACAGTACCGCCTAACACTCGTCCAAGGATGGACCCGATGAATGCACTTCGTGTTTTGGCCATTGGAATGGCTTTTCTGGGTATCGGTTTTGGTTGCGATTCTTCGCCTCAGTCGACGTCGCAGTCAACGCCTCAGTCTGCGGCGCAAATCCCGGCGCTGGACCCGAACGCGCCCAGGGCCGATCAACCCATCATTCGTGTCGCCGAACGCGATCCATCCGCGGACTCGGGGAAAGCATCCCCGGCGATCGGTGAGCCGGACCGGCTTGCCCGACAGGCCGCCGAACATGCCAAGGCGATCGAGGCGTTGCTCGCGGCACGCGATGCGGAAAACGCCTCCTCGCCCGGCGTACCCATCTTCCAGCCCGATGTCGTCCAAGCCGTGCCCCCGGCTGATCCTGTAAAGACCGCACCCGATCCGGCAAAGCCGGTGGAGGTCGCGTTCGCACCCGAGCCCAAGCGCAGCGGGGATGTCGAGGGGGATGTCGCGTCTGCCAACCCCGTTACGTCGCCGCGTGCCAATACGCCGATGCGGGTTGCGCCAGAAACGTCCGCCGACCCAGCACCGACCGCCGCGGTTCGGCCGCCTCCAATGGCGTCGAATCCAACCGACCCACTCGAATCCCAACTCGCCAAACGCGCCCGCGAATACCCGCGCGATCTGACCAGTCAGCTCGATTATCAATTGCTGCTGTTTACCAAGGACGAGCAGGTCCCGAGAATGGCGGATATCGCGGGACTGGCGACAGAGGATCGGGAGATTCTCACCGCAACGCTCGATGGGCTGACCAACTTCCGTAACAACGTCCGGGCCGACAATAACATGCTGATGAACCGCAAGGTGCGTCCGCTGATCGAGATGGCCGACCGGTTGCGAAGCCGGGCGGACCTGTCGATTCCCAACGCGATGTTGTGTCGCGAGGTCAAGGGTTTCGGGACGTATACGCCGATCGAGAACAACCGCTTTGAGGCCGGGATTGCCCACAAGGTGATCGTCTACGCCGAGGTGGAAAACTTCGCATCCCGCTTGAACGACAAGAATCTGTGGGAGACGCAACTGGAGCAGCATCTGGTGCTCTACAGCGAAAGTGGCTTGCCGCTATGGGAGGACAAAGTGCCGACCAGTGATGTTTGTCGCAATCGCAGGCGCGACTTTTTCATCGCCCGAATCATGACCATCCCCGCCAACGTCAATATGGGTCGGTACACGCTGAAGGTGAGCGTGACCGACCAGCAAGCCAACCGGATCGCCGAGACGAGCATCCCGATCGCGATCGTCGCCAAATGAGCGGAGCGTGACCGATTACGGCAACTTCTCCCCTCTTGCCGCGACCAGCAATCGGTACCAGTCTTCACGATCCAGATCGAGCTTGTCGGCTTTGGTCGCGTCTTCGATGTGCGGGGCTTTGGCCGACCCGACGATGGGGATGATCCCGGCGGGGTGTTTGAGCAGCCACGCCAGCGACATCACCGTTCGCGATACGCCGTATTTTGCAGCGATCTGGTCGAGCAGATCGACCAGTTTGGTCAGGACTTCTTTTCGCGGGTGATCGTCGCGAACCTTCCCGCCTTCGCCAAGCATCCCGCCGCCGATCGGGCTCCACGCCAGCGGGGTGATCTTTCGCTCGATGCACTGATCGAGCGTCCCATCGTAGAAACAGGCCAGGCGGCCGAGGTGGATTTCCACCTGATTGACCACCAGCGGCGCGGGCAGGTACGCCTGTAGCGCACTGACAAATGAAGGCAGGAAGTTGGACACGCCAAAGAATCGAACCTTGCCCGCCTTGTGCAGCTTTTCAAACGCCGCCGCAATCTCCGGCGGGTTCATCAGCAGGTCCGGGCGGTGCAGTTGATAGATGTCGATCACGTCCGTCCGAAGTCGCTTGAGCGACTGTTCACACGACCAGAGGATATGTTCGCTTGAAAAATCGTATCGGTGCGGCGATTCGGGAGTCGGTTCTCCGGCGAAACGGATGCCGCACTTGGTCGCGATGATCATCCCCGTCCGCAGCGATGGCGTCTCGGCCAGCATCTCGCCAAAGACGCTTTCGCACGACCCGCGACAATAGATGTCGGCGTGGTCGAAAAACGTATACCCGGCATCGATCGCCGCCCGAACTGCGCGGTGCGCCTGATCACGCCGCGTCGCATCCACCTCGGCGGGGTTCCAGGTGCCGACGGTCCGCATGCAACCATACGCCAGACGAGTGGAAATGAGAGGAGAGGTTCCGATGGTTTGCGTTTTCATCACAATACGATCGGTCCAATGGTCTGACAATTCAAGTCCGGGGTCGCGCCTACGATTGTCGCGGATGAGCCATGCGACGTTGAATCAGCCTGTATCGGTCGGCCAGACGCGAATCGTCGATTTACTGGCGTCGCGCGGGCAACGCCCGTTCGCGTTTCAATTGCAGGCGTGGCAGGCATATCTGGAGAAAAAGAGCGGCCTATTGCACGCCCCGACCGGCAGCGGCAAGACCATCGCCGCGATCGGGGGGGCGATGATCGAACGGTTGAACGCAGGACCGGCACAAAAGCCGTCTAAATCCAAGCGCGGCACCACCGATCCGTTTGTCGTCATCTGGATCACCCCCATGCGAGCGCTGGCGACCGACACCGCGCACGCGATCACGGCTCTGGCAGGCGATCTGGGGCTGAACTGGTCGGTCGAAGTCCGTTCCAGTGACACCACCGCCACCACACGCAAAAAGCAGCGGTCACGCCTGCCGACGGTTTTGGTCACCACGCCCGAGAGCCTGTCACTGTTGATCAGCTACCCGGATTTGCAACAACAACTGATCGGACTGAATCTAGCGGTCGTCGATGAGTGGCACGAGCTGCTCTCGACCAAACGCGGCGTGCAGGCGGAACTGGGACTGGCGCAATTGCGATCGCTGAACCCAAACATCCGCACATGGGGCTTGTCGGCGACCATCGGCAACCTCGACCAGGCACGCGACGCACTGCTGGGTCCGCATAATCAGGGGAACGTGATTCATGCCGAAGTTGCCAAGCTATTGAGCGTCGAATCGATGATCCCCGATTCGATCGAACGATTCGCCTGGGCCGGGCATGTGGGGCTGAAAATGCTCAAGCCCGTGCTAGAAGAACTTGAAAAGCCCGGCAGCACGCTGGTGTTCGCCAACACGCGGTCGCAGACCGAAGTCTGGTTTCGGGCGATCATCGAAAAAAGGCCCGATTGGGTGGGTCAGGTGGCGATTCATCACGGGTCGCTGGACCGAAAGATTCGCCAGCAGGTCGAGCAGATGCTGCGAGACGGTACGTTACGGGCGGTGGTTTGCACGAGCAGCCTCGATCTGGGCGTCGATTTTTCCGCGGTCGATCGGGTCATCCAGATCGGCGGGCCCAAGGGGATCGCGAGGCTGATGCAGCGTGCCGGGCGTAGCGGGCATCGGCCGGGGCAGATGAGTCGGGTGATTTGTGTGCCGACGCACGCGATGGAGCTGGTCGAGTTCTCCGCCGCCCGCGAAGCGATCGCCCATCGGCGGGTCGAATCGCGACTTCCGCTTCATAAACCACTGGATTTGCTCGTCCAGCACATCGTCACCGTCGCGTCCGGCGGGGCGTGTGACGAATCTGTACTGAAAAACGAGGTCCGCTCCACGCACAGCTACGCCGACCTGACCGATCAGGAATGGAACTGGGCAATCGACTTTGTCGAGCGGGGCGGGCCGACGCTGGGGGCATATCCCCAGTTTGCCAAGGTCATCCGCAGCGAGACCGGTCAACTGAATATCGCATCGGAAAAGCTCGCCCGAATGCACCGACTCGCCATCGGCACCATCACCAGCGACGGCGTGCTGTCGCTGGTCACCACAGGGGGAAAGAAGTTGGGCACGATCGAAGAACAATTCATCGGCAGACTCAGGCCCGGCGATGCGTTTGTCTTCGCCGGTAGGCCGCTGGAACTGGTCGGCGTGCGACAAATGACCGCACGCGTCCGATTGGTCCGCAAACGTGCCGGGAGCGTTCCGCAATGGGCGGGGGGACGATTCCCGATGTCATCCATGCTCGCCAAAGCGGTCCGATCGCGGCTGCAAGAGGCGCGCGACGGGCAGTTTGTCGACGACGAAATGCAACGGGTCGCACCACTGCTCCAATTGCAGGCCAAATGGTCCCTCCTCCCGGCGGCGGATGAATTGCTGATCGAATCGCACACCACCCGCGAAGGTCATCACCACTTTCTCTTCGGTTTTCTGGGCAGATTGGTTCATGAAGGCCTAGGGGCGCTGGTGGGGTATCGACTCAAACGCCTGGCGGACGTGCCGGTGGTCGCGACCTACAACGATTACGGGCTGGAACTGCTCTGTCCCCAGGCAATTGATCTGGATGAAGGCACATGGCGAATGCTTCTGACGCCTGATCGGCTGATCGAAGACCTGCTGGCTTGTATGAACGCCGGGCAATTGGCTCGACGACAGTTTCGTGAGATTGCCCGGGTCGCAGGGCTGGTGCTGGCGTCTTCCCCCGGAGCACCGAGGTCGATGCGACAACTGCAGGCGTCGAGTGAGCTGTTTTTCGATGTTTTTTCTGACTTTGACCCGCAAAACTTACTTCTGGAGCAGGCCCGACGCGAAGTCCTCAATCACCAGCTTGAGATCAAGCGACTGACCGATGCGCTTATGGCGTTGGCAAAAAAGCGTCTGGTGCTGACAAAGCCCAAACGCCTCACGCCATTGGCGTTTCCGATCTGGGCGCAGCGGATCGGCTCACAAACCATTCGCGTTGAAGAAGCACAGGAGCGGATCGCCCGCATGATTGCCAAACTGGAGCGCGATGCCGGAGCAAACGCGACGCCGAGCCCGGCGATTTCCGATTGACTG
>JBGSMH010000673.1:0-2659 GCA_041740275.1 Phycisphaerae bacterium | reverse complement strand
CCGGGCGGAAAGTTCTCGGCGTGGGGACGAACCCGGGAAGGGATTCTGGTTCAAGTCGTATTTGCTTTGAAGATGATTGAGGATTTGGACTACGAACAGCTTTCAATAGAGGATATACTCACGTTGGAAGAAAGTGGGCTGCCGCTGGTTTATGTAATCCATGCCAGGCCACTGACGAATCGTGAGAAACGCCGCTTTAACCGCAGGGATTGAGTCCCTGTTAAGATCATGTCCAAAAGGCAAAAGACATTCCTCCAAATGACACCCGCGGAACGGGAAGCGGATGTGGCCAAGTTCGACAAACCACTTCCGGAAAGCTCGTTCAAGCCGCTTACTGCCAAGCAGCGGGCACTTTTCGCCAGGATGAAGGCGGGTAAGCCAGTGGCAATGCGACGTGGCAAGCTGAGCAAGGAAACAGTCAGCGTAGACCTCGACGAATCGCTGCTGAGGCAACTTGATACTCTGGCCAGAAGGAAGCGGCTTACCCGTTCAGAGTTGATCGAGGAAAGCCTGCGCGGAGTACTGGCTTTATCGGCCTGAGGGGACTGTGCCTGCCTTGTTCAGTTCCAACACCGTCATCCTCTCACTCTCCCTGCTCGGCATCGCACTGCTTGTCATGTCGCTGATCAGCGGCTTTGGGCTGTATCAATATCTGTTCGGGCCGGCGTCGATTCGTAAGCTGGTTCACACCTATATCTTCAAGCGGCGAATCGGGTGGGTGAGCGTGATCGCGATCATGCTTTGCACCGCGATGGTGTTGGTGGTGATCTCGGTCATGGGCGGATGGCTGGATACGTTCAAGCAGAAGTTCCGCGGCATGAGCGGCGACATCGTCGTTTACCGGCCCGGGCTGGCGGGGTTTGCGGGGTATGAACAGATGATCGATGTCATCCGCGCCGATCCGGATGTCGAAGAAGCCCTACCCCTGATCCGCGCAATCGGGCTGCTGAATATCCTCAATCAGCATGTCGAAGGCGTGCAAGTGACGGGGCTGGACATCGAAAAGTTCAGCAAGTTCAACAACTTTCGACAATCGCTCTGGCGCCAATTTCAAAAGCCGCTGGCGGATGGAAAAACGCCCGAGGCGGTGGCATCGTTTGATCTGCTTAAAGACATCCCCTACGAAGCCTACCGTCCCGGCGACCGTATCGCCGCCAAACGGCCGGGAATCATCGTTGGCGGGCCTTTGGTGGGTTTTCGCAAGAACTCATCCGGCAAGATTGTTGAACCGGCCGGGGTGTTTTCGCTCTGGACACGCCTCGAAGTCGTCCCCATCGAGCCCAGCTATCGGTCTTTTCAAGACACCACGCCCGTCGCCAACATCTATTGGATCGTCGATGCGTCGCTCACCCAGCTTTATCAGATCGACGAAACGAGCGTTTATGTGCCGTTTGATGTACTGCAATCGGACATGAAGATGACCGCCCGCACCGTCACCGAAGAGGGCAAGGAGATCACCCTCCCGGCCAGGTGCTCGGAGTTGCAGGTCAAGCTCAAGCCCGGTGCGGACCGCGAGGCGGTGCTGCAGCGCATCACTTCGCCCCTGATGGCGATCGACGATCAGTTCAATAGCCAGATGCGCGGAAATTTGCGTGTCGAAACATGGGAAAAGCAGCGGGAGAAGTTTCTGGGCGCGGTCGAGAAGGAAAAATTGCTGGTGACGATGCTCTTCGGCGTGATTTCGATCGTGGCGGTCTTTTTGATTTTCTGCATCCTGTACATGATCGTGGTCGAAAAGACGCGCGATATCGGCATCATCAAGAGCGTCGGTGCCACGTCGCGCGGGGTGGCGGCGATCTTCATTGCCTATGGGCTGGCGATCGGCGTCGTCGGAGCGTCGGCGGGGCTGGTGGCGGGGTATTTCTTCCTCCGCTACATCAATGAGATTCACGATGCCATCGCGCAAATGACCGGCTTTGCCATGTGGGATCCGAGCGTTTACGCCTTTGACAAAATCCCCAGTCACCTCGACCCGATGACCGCCGCGATCGTGGTGGGGGTGTCGATCTTGAGTGCGGTCGCCGGTGCGGTCGTACCGGCGATTCGTGCCGCGACGCTGAACCCGATTGAGGCACTCCGTTTTGAGTAAATCGATGTCGCAAACCCTGATCACATGCACCGGCCTGCGACGCACCTTTCGGATGGGTGAAACGGAGCTGCACGTTCTCAAAGGCGTCGATTTCAATGTCGGCGACGGTGAGTTTGTCGCGATCGAAGGCCGAAGCGGATCGGGCAAAAGCACGCTCCTGCACCTGCTGGCGGGGCTGGATGCGCCGCAGGAGGGAACGATTCTGGTCGGGGATGATGATATCGCCGACCTGTCGCGACGTGCCGAGCGCGCGGTGGGGAGTCAGTCGATCGGATTTGCACGACGATTTGTACGCGGCGTGCGGTTGATCTTCCCGCTACTGGCCGACCGGGCCGGGGAGCGACTAGCGCGGATTCGCAACCGGCGATTCGGGTTTGTGTTTCAGTTTTATCATCTGCTGCCAGAACTGAACGTGCTGGAGAACGCGATGATGTCGTCGATGATGCTCAGCGACTCACCGGTGGCGAATCCAAGGCAGCGTGCGATGGAGCTATTGGCGCAACTGGGACTCGATCAGCGACTGCATCATCGGCCATCACAATTGTCTGGTGGCGAGCGCCAGCGGGTGGC